>JANNWE010000512.1:0-4853 GCA_031414675.1 Cytophagaceae bacterium | reverse complement strand
AATTTTTAGAGAAATTTAATCTTTTCTAAAAGTTTTAGACTAATCTACTCTTTAAATTTTCATACGATTTTAGCAAACTGGCATTTTGGTAAAGAATTCCATGAGTAAATTCTAATATTGGCATTTCTACATTAAAATTTCTATTGATTTCATAAATACACTTTGTAGCATAATAACCTTCAGCAACCATTTTCATTTCTATTTGAGCAGCTTTTACTGAGTATCCTCTACCCAACATATTTCCAAAAGAACGGTTTCTGCTAAACTGAGAATAGGCCGTAACAAGCAAATCGCCCAAATAAGCAGAAGAATTAATACATCTTTTTTGAGGGGCAATTTTATCCACAAAACGTTCAATTTCCAAAATAGCATTAGAAACCAAAACTGCTTGAAAATTATCGCCTGCTCCAAGACCGTGGGTAATTCCAGATGCAAGAGCAACAATGTTTTTCATTACCGCGGCATATTCTACACCTTGTAAATCGGTAATAAATGAAGTCTTAACAAACCTACAAGCTAACAAACTGGCAAATTCTTCGGCAAGGGCTATAGTTTCTGATGCTATAGTTAAATACGATTGTTTTTCTAATGCAATTTCTTCGGCATGACATGGTCCAGCAATTGAGGCTATATTATTTTTAGAAATATTAAGCGTATTATGTAACCATTCGGTCACCAATTGGTTGGAAGATGGAATCATACCTTTAATACCAGAAACAAATTTTTTATTTTCAAAAATCGAGAGCGGCAAATCCTTGAATACATTTTCAATAAAGGCAGCTGGAACTGCTAATATAACCCAATCTGTATGTTTTAAAGCTTCTTTAATATTATGATATGGCTTTATTTTAGAAGGATGTAAAAAAACACTACTTAGATATTGCGGGTTATGGTGATGTTTTTTGATATGCTCAATAGCTTGTTCGTCTCTAAGCCACCATTTAATTTTATTATTTTTCTCTGACAGTATTTTTACTAATGCTGTAGCCCAACTGCCCCCGCCTATCACAGTAATATTCATTTTTTCTCTTCATTCATAAGCAAAACTATTGATTTTAGTTTTAAAACCAAGGATGATTTACATAAAAAAAGAGTGGAAAATTATGCCACTCTCTTTAAACTTACCCCTAAACCCTAAAAAATTATTTTTTCTCTTCTGTCGTTTTTTTCATTATTTTATCTCCGTCTTTTAATTTTTTTGAAACCTCTAAAAACGGTCCTGAAATTATTTCTTCTCCTGGCTTTAATCCACTTGTGATTTCAATTGTGCCCGCTACGGTATCTGTAATTCCCGTCTTAACTTCTCTCTTTTTAGCTATACCATTTTCATTTACAAAAACTATTTCTTTTGGCTTTTCTTTTTTACTTACTTCATTCGTTTTTGAAAAACCTATACTCTCCTCACTCGGTGTATTTTCCTTTTTTTCTGTAACATTTTCACTGCCTTTTATACGAGTGGTAACTGCAGAAATAGGCACTGCAATTATATTGTCTTTTGTATCGGTAACTATTTCCACAGTAGCCGTCATTCCTGGTTTAAATGGATACTTTGATCCAGTTTTGCTTCCAATTAAATCTTTATAAGAAGAAGGAAGTATCTTGATTCTAACCTCAAACTCTGTAACAGACTCTGTAGAATTGCTAGATGCTGCCCCTAGTGAGCCTCCAGCTCCGTTGGCAGTATTTGCAATTTGAGTGACAATGCCTTTAAACTTCTTTCCCGACGCAGAATAGGAATCCACATCTACTAGAACAGTGTCATTTTTAGCTACTCTAATTATATCATTTTCGTTGACATTTACCCGCACTTCCATGTTATTAAGATTGGCAATTCTCATTAATTCTGTACCAGCCATTTGAGAAGTGCCCACCACCCTTTCTCCTAATTCTATAGCTAATTTTGAAACGATTCCAGTCATTGGAGCATAAATATTGGTTTTTCTCAAATTTTCAGCTGCGTCTTTTAAAGCAGCTTCAGCACTTTTAATGCCAAATTCGGAGGCTCTAAAACTAGCTTTCGTAGCTTCTAAATCTTGCCTAGCAATTTTCATGTTTGCTTCGGCGGTTTCAAAATCCGACTGAGAAATGACTTTTTCTTCAAACAATTTTTTCTGTCTGTTATATTCCATTTGCGATCGAAGCAATTGTGATTCGGCTCTTGCAATCGAAGATTTGGTTTGCTCAGATGATGCTTTTGACTGATTGACTCCTGCCCTAAATCTATCGACAACTGAAGTGTAATTTTCAGGCTGTATTTTTAAAAGAAGCTGCCCCTTTTGTACAGAATCACCTTCTTTTACATAAAGTGCTATTATTTCACCCGGCACGTCTGGAGTTATTTTCACCTCCACTTCAGGTTGAATTTTCCCTGAAGCAGAAACTGTTTCAACTAAGTTTGATTTAGAAACTATGGTAAATTCTACTTCGGTGGGTTTCACTGCCATTATCCATCCCATTTTTTTCCCTATTAAGAAAAAAGTTAAACCGACAATTACAAGACCTAAAAGTATCCACCAGATTTTATTTGATTTCTTTTTCATTATATTTTCTATTTTTTAAAATTCTAAGGGCTTATTTTGATAAAAGTCTAATATTTTTATTCTGAATATGTAGTCATATTTTGCTACCACTAAATTAGATTTTGCTCTATCTAGATTGGTTTTTGCTAAATTATAGTCTACAAAGTTTCCAGCCCCAGCACTATATCTACTTTCGGTAGCCTTGAAAGACTTTTCTAAAGCGGTAGTTTGCACAAGTGTAGCTGAATATCGTTTCTGAGCATTGAGCATAGTTATATAGGCTTGGTCGATGGTTTGCCTAATTTGTAACTTAACATTCTGCATTTGAAGGTCTACTTGCTTTTTTTGGATGGTTGTGGCTTGGGTTTGGAATCTTTGATTATATCCATTGAATATCGGAATTCTCATAGTAATACCCATATTAAGGTTTTGGTTATTTCCTATCTGACTAAAGTAAGGAATATTTTCTCTATTAAAATTTTGTTGGGGGAAATTAATAACGAAAGGGATGGTCTGACCTTGAAAATCAGCAGAAACTGGAATTTGATTAGAAGAAGTGCCTGCATCGAGAAGCCTTTTTGCAACACTAGAATAAGCAGTTCCCCACGATGTATTTACTGAAATGGTAGGTTTTCCTAAGGCTTTTGCTATTGCGATATTTCTATCAGCGACTTTTAGTCTTAATTCACCTGCTTTTATTTCTGGCAAATAGCCTGTTGCAACTTGGTATATTTCATTCGCTTTCTCCGTGTAGTTAATCATGTTAGGATTAGGAACTTCAATTCTAAGTACCTTAATATTAGTTTCAAAAGGAGCATTCATTGCTTGTTTTAAAGTTAGAATTGCCGATTCATGGCTGTTTTCAGCATTAATAACACTCAACTCATCATTGGCAATTTGAGCTTCTAAATCAAAAAGATTAGTTTCTGCAATTGCTCCAGCTTTTACTAATTTTTGGGTTCTTTCCAATTGCAAATTGGAAACTTCTAATTGCTTTTTGGCTACTTCTATTAAATCTTCAGAAGATAAAACATTTAGATAAGCTACAGCCACTTGTAAAGCCACATTATTTTTTTGAGCCTCCACATCCATTTTCGCTGCGCTTAAACTCAGCTCATTTCGAGAAATAGTATTTTGAACTTGATTGCCATTATACACAATTAGGTTGGCTCCAATGCCCACATTATTTGTTCCAATGGCCTTTGTCACAATTGAATTTGAAAAAGGATCTACGTTTCTACCGGCATTCCCATTTAAACCAAACTGTCCGTTTACGGTTGGGTATTTCAAATATTTAGACTGTTCTAAAACCACTTGACTACTTGAAACCGACATTTGGGTTTGCTTTAAACTTACATTATTTGCTAAAGCAAAATCAACACACGCTTTTAAAGAAAACGGCTCACCTGAAACATCTGAACCACTCACTTGAGTCTGAGAAAAAGAAAGGAAACTATAAAAATATAAAAGGAAAAATATAAAAACTCTCATAGTAAAATAAGATAAATTAAGTGCAATGTTAATCACGATATATGATTTGATGCCATAGATTTTATTTGAACGGCATATTTTAATGGAGATAGGGTTCCAGTGGGTTCAAGCCAATTTCCCAACTTGATGAGGAGTGTGACCAAACTTTGTTTTAAAACTCTTTATAAAATGAGAGACACTCTCATAACCTATAGATTCGGATACTTCTTCTACATTTCCCATTTTGTTTTTTAGAAGAAAGGCAGCGTGTTCCAATTTTTTATCTTTTATCCATAATCCAGGAGAAACACCAAAACGAATCGAAAACTCTCTTTTAAAAGCAGATAAACTTCTTCCAGACAATCGAGCTAGCTCGTTTAAATTTAATGGTTTCAAATAAAAAGTATTTACAACATCACTGATATCCGCTTTTTGACCTATATAAATAGAGAAAAGCAAATCATTAAGCTGGGAGTTTTTGTCAAATTCTAATAAGTGTAATAATAATTCCTGTACTTTAAGTTTTAGAAATTGATTCAAATATTTAGTTTTTGTTTTAAAATAGGGAAGAATAGACTCTACATATTTACCGAAGGCTTCATTTGATTTTAGTATCAATAAAAGTGTTTTGTTTTCCAGGCTAGAAGTGCGATTCTCAAACAAAGACAAATTTTGACCCACAAACTCTTTTAATAATTTATCGTCGAAAAAAAACACCAAACTTTTATATGCCTCATTGATAGATTCTGACATTAGGTAATAGCCTCTTTTAATAAAAAGAACGTCTCCTTTCTGGACTCTTACTTCGGCATTAGAGCTGCTAAAAATTTTATCGCCTTCCAAAACATAAATCACAGCATTTTC
>JANNWE010000511.1:0-9299 GCA_031414675.1 Cytophagaceae bacterium | reverse complement strand
CATTTATTGACCTGACAAAAGCAACCGAGTTTCCGTCTGGAGAAAAGATTGGTTGATTTGAGCTTTCTTTTCCCTTTGTAAGGGATTTGTGTATTTTGGGGTTTTGAGTATCTATTAAATATAACTGTGTATTGTAGTCATATTCTAATAGTTTTTCTGGCGTTTCAATACTTGTTTTGAGGGCATAAACTACTTTTTTCCCATCTTTTGTGGTTTCCAGTGAAACTACATTTTTTATTTTCGTAAGGTCTGTTACGAGTATTTTTTCATTTTGGGCGATGACAAAATTTGAGATAAGTAAAAGAAAAAGAATTTTTCGCATTAGTTTATTGTATTTAATCTATGGTGAAAGGAAATTTAAATTTAGAGTAAAAAAATGAAAATTAAAATAGATATTGTTTCAGATGTGGCTTGCCCTTGGTGTTATGTTGGAAAACAACGATTAGAAAAGGCTTTATCTATTGTGCCAGAAATAGATGTAGATGTCACTTGGCAGCCTTTTCAACTTGACCCAAGTGTACCAAAAGAAGGAAGAGAATTGAAGCCTTATTATGAGGCGAAGTTTGGAAGCAAAGAAAAGGTTCGAGAGATTTTCGAACATATGGAAAACGTCGGAAATGCAGAAGGAATAGCATTCGATTTCAATAAAATGGAACGAACTATGAATACGCTTCATCTTCATATGCTTATGTGGGAAACTGAAAAAGAAGGGTTTAAGTCACAACTTAAAGAACGATTTTTCAAGGCCTATTTTGAAGAAGCAACAGATTTAAGCAAAACAGAAAATCTAATTAATATTCTTTCCGAATTTAATTGGAATTCTGAAAGAGTGTTAGAAGTATTGTCGAATCCTGTACTATTAGAGGAAATTAAAGCCAAGATTGCTTATTTTCAGGCCAAAGGAGTTCATGCGGTTCCATTTTTTATTTTTAATGACAAATATGGTATTAGTGGTGCTCAAGAACCTCAAGTTTTAGCTGATACACTCCGTAAAATACATCAAGAAATGGAGGCTGAAATTACAACGAATAGCAGTTTAAGTTGCAATTTGGAAGGAGAAGAGTGTCTTTGAATTAATATAAGTGAAAAGGTATGGGCCTAAGTTGTATGTTTTTTTTAATATTTTTTCTGTCTATTTAGTAAAGCATATTTCAATAAAAGTATTGAAGTTTTATGGTTTGCAAAAATTTGGTTTCTAAATAGAATAGCTAAGGCCATTATTAATTGTTATGCGGAGAACTAAAAGCCAATTAGAAACAATATCAAACAAATAATGATATATAATGTATTTGAATCAGTCGTTGGACATTTCTCTTTTGAGTATAGAGAAATGTTAGAGGAAATATCAACAGTCCGTCATTTTGACAAGGAAGATGTAATTCTTGAACAAGGTAAATATTGTAATCATTTATGGTTTATCAACAAAGGAGCAGTTAAAGCCAGTGAGTTAATTGATGGCATTGAACGAGTTTCTCACTTCTTTTTAAGCAATATGTTTTTCACTAACTATTATTGTTGGGTTACAAAAAACATGTCCGACATCACATTCAAAACGGTTCAAGATTGTGAGATAATAGAAATTGACTATTCTAAACTTGAAATACTATCATTACAGCACCACATTTTTGATAGAATTGGTAGAAAAATGGCAGAAAGAATATTTGTACAAGAGTATTTACACAAGAAACTATTTATAAATTTTACAGCAACAGAGAGATATGAATATCTCGAAAAAGAACAACCCGAAATTTTTCAGCATTTTGCCCTTAAAGATATAGCCTCTTTTATTGGAATTACGGATGTTTCACTAAGTAGAATAAGAAAAGATAGGTTGCGTAAATAACGAACTTATCATTTGTTTAGTAGATTCTTTTTGTTGGTAAGTAATTTTGCATCAGTTATAATGAGCTAAATTTTATATCAATGACAAAAATAGTCACAAGAACATTTCTATTGTCAATTATAGTTTTAATGAGTGGATTCATATCCTCAGAAAAAACTACCCTTAAAGTAGAAGTTACAAACTTTGAAAATAAGGTTTCAACAAAAGTTTTGGTAGGCATTTTTTCGCAAAAAGATTTTTTGGAAAAACCAATTCAAGAAAAATCAAGAATTGCAGAAGGCAATAAGGTGATTGTAGAATTCGATTTGCCCGAAGGAGAGTATGCGGTTTTTGCATCGCAAGATGTAAATAATAATGGCAAATTAGACAAAAATTTCTTTGGTAAGCCCCAAGAACCTTATGGATTCAGTAACAATGTAAATCCATTTGGCACTCCAAGCAATAAAGATTGCAAATTTCCCCTATCCAACTCAGCAAAAACAATTTCAATTAAATTAATCAATTAATTAATTATATGATAACTGCGTCACTCATTTTGAACATACTTGTTCTTATTCCCGTTTGCTTTGCATTAATAATGAATTTTGATAAAATGCAAAAAGTTGCAGGAATTTTTACTCCCGCAAGAGGTGTATTACTTGCTATGTACCTTACCATATTAACGGCTTCTATTCTTTTGCTTTTTTTTATGGATTTTAAACTCTCATTCGCACTTTTTATTATTCAAATAATGTATAAAGTGCTGACTCCATTTACTGTAAAAACAATTAAAAATCCAATTGTCATTAGTAATTTATTGATTGCTGCTTTTCATCTTGTAACTATCTATACGATGATAAAAGGTGAGACTCTTCATTTCAATATTTTACCTCAATAAAAAGTATGACCAAACAACGGAATTGCGTCAGGCGGGGTTTCGTGCTTCGTTAGACACTTTATGCTATATTTGAGTTTGGTTCTTGGAATCAAGTGCAGTAGTAAAATCTAGCCAGAACGAAAACTCGCAAACCCTTACAAGGCTTTATCAGAAACTCTTTCTAAATCAAACAAATCGTTGAGTACGTCAATAAGTGTATCGGCTTGGCCGCGTTTGCAGGCAGCTTTGAGTTGAAGTACTGGCAGTTTTATGATTTTTTGCATCATGCTGGCAGTAATTTTCTCCATTTTCTCCACTTCCTCCTCACTCATGGTTTTTGTATAGCGAGCCATTTCTTCTTTTCGAATAAGCTCCAAAGCATTTTTGAGCTTTTGGATAGTGGGAGAAACTAATAGTTCTTTGGTCCAATTCTCAACTTCGTAAACCATTTCCTCAATGATTGCTTTTACGGCAGGAATTGCCTCTGAGCGTTTATTGAGTGCCTCATTAGTGCGTTTTTGAATTTCATCTAAACCATATAGTACAACCCCTGGTAATTGCTCTACCTCCACTTGGATGCTTCTTGGAACGGAAAGGTCAAAAAGATATAGTATCGAATTTCTTTTTTTGGTTTTTAATAAATTAGAATCAATGATAGCTTTTTCTGCCCGAATGGAAGAAATTACAACATCATAGCTAGAGATTTTTTCTGAAAGCAATTCAAAATTGAGCACCTTTGCATTATAATTAGGGGCTAGGGTTTGAGCTTTCTCTAACGTTCTGTTACAAATTGTAATATTTTTATATCCTTTTTCGAAAATTGTTTTAGTCACGTCTTCCCCAATATCTCCTAGACCCAAAACCAAGATTTTCGGATTGGATAACATGGGGAGAAAACTTTCCATTAAATCTACTGTAACATATGACGTAGAAGCTGCTCCGTCTCTAAAACCAGTTTCTTGAACAATTCGTTTATTAGCATAAAAGATGGTATGTAATAATCTATGCATAAATGGCCCAGCCATTTGCATATCTGCCGACCATTGATAGGCTAGTTTTATTTGATTTGGAATCTGTAAATCGCCAACAACTTGAGATTGTAATCCTAATGCCACTTCAAAAAGGTATTCAATTGCAGTTTGCTCTTCATTTATAAAATCGCAATAGTTTTCTAAGCCATCGGCAGAAATACCCTTATGTAATGCAAGTGTTTTTAATAAAGCTAAACTTTTGTTTTCTTCTGATTTGTAATAAATCTCTGTTCTGTTACATGTAGAGAGTACCAAACATTCCTGGAGTTCGAATACATCCTTGAGTTTCAAATAAAAAGCTTTAGTTTCAGCTTCGCTTAAAGCAATTTGCTCGCGAATTTCTAGGGACGCTTTTTTATATGATAATGAAACTACTTTAAAACTGTCAGCCATTTTAATGCTCAAAAATAAAAATTTATGCAAAAATACAATTTGACCCCTATATATTTGTTATGATTTTAATCAGTTTTTCTTATTTAGAAGAATTCTACATAAAGTTGCTGTTTCTTGACACTTTTTATGCGAATTTTTCAATGAATTAGTTAAATTTAAATTATGACTAAGAATAAGCGACTCTTTAATGATATTTATGAAAAACTATCAACTACAAAATTGATAGTGATTGTGCTTTTATTTGTTTTTGTAGCGTGCATATTGTTTTATTTTAATGATGTTAGAAAAAAGCTAGAGGACAGAGAAGAAAAATACGCAAGATTATATAGCCAGTCTATTAGCTTTTTGCTGGAACAAAGTCCCGATAGTAATTGTGATTATACGTATGTGCAAGAAGTAATTGACGCCAACGAGACTGTTCCTACTATTTTAGTTACAGATGGAACGCCCATGCATCATAGAAATATTCCTGAACTAGATGACACCAAGAAGCAATGGAAAAGAGGAGAAAAAGAGAAGATTTTGTATTTAAAAATTGCCGAAATGGGAGAGGAGCATGTGCCCATCGAATTTGTGAATGGTAAAAGTAGAGGTTATGTATACTTTAGTAATTCAACTACTGTAAAACAGCTCAGTTATTTTCCATATGTGTTAATAGCCACTTTTTTGTTGTTGGGTACTTTAGCTTTTATTGCCTATTCATCTTCTCGTAAAGCGGAACAAAACCGTGTTTGGGTGGGACTTGCAAAAGAAACTGCCCACCAATTGGGTACTCCGATATCAGGATTGATGGGATGGATAGAAGTGTTAAAAATTAATCCAGATTTTGATTTAAGTATTGGTACTGAAATGATGAAGGACATAGAAAGGCTAGAAACTATCACCAATCGGTTCTCTAATATTGGCTCAACACCTACTATGAAAGAGGAGGATATTCCTGCATTAGTGGAGAACACAATTGAATATTTAAAAAAGAGAATTTCAACCAAAATAAATTGGACATTTAATAATAATCTTGATGAGGTTTATTTGCAAAAAATAAATAAAAATTTGTTTGAATGGGTTATTGAAAACTTATGCAAAAATGCTGTGGATGCTATGGCAGGAATAGGAGATTTGAAAATAGAAATTAATAGATTTGGGAAAAATAAAATAGCTATTGATATTAGTGATACTGGAAAAGGGATGTCAATGGCTATTCAACGAAAAGTTTTTAACCCGGGGTTTTCTACTAAAAAGAGAGGGTGGGGTTTAGGACTTACTTTAGCAAAGCGTATTATTGAAGTTTATCATGATGGGCAAATTTATGTGGAAGAAAGTGTTGTTGGAAAAGGGACAACATTTAGAATTATTGTTTAATAAATTAAATTTAGGGGGTTAAATAACTCCTAGGGAGCCTTTTACAAGTGTTTTTGCCAATAAAGTAAATTTAACTATATCATTAACACGTATTCTTTCATGTTGAATACGAGATGCTGAAGTTTTTTGTATTTTTTTGAATAGCTTCAAGTAATATACATAAGCCAAATACACTCCGTTTTTAGCACCAATTGGTAAATTTAATATTCCTCTTAATGCATTATCAAAATCTTTTTGAATGTCTGCTTCTATAGCTAGTTTTGCATCTCCAGAAAAATTTGAGAAATCTACTTCTGGAAAATATACTCTACCCTTATCTTGAAAATCACTTTTTAAGTCTCTTAGGAAATTAACTTTTTGAAAAGCAGCACCTAAGCTCTGAGCGTCTTTTTTTAAGGAATCGAATAATTTCTCATCTCCTTCTACAAAAACTTTTAGACACATTAATCCTACCACCTCTGCAGATCCATAAATGTATTCATTATACTTTTCAGCATCATATTTAACATTCATTAGATCCATTTCCATACTATATAAAAATGCATCTATTAGCTCTCTGTCAATTTTAAATTGATGAACAACTTGTTGAAAAGAGTGCAAAATCGGATTAAGGCTAATACCTTCCTCTAATGCCAAAAAGGTGTCATTTTTAAAGCGTTCGAGCAGTACCTTTTTGTCAAAATTGTGGAAAGTATCAACAATTTCATCTGCATATCTTACAAATCCATATATACCATAGATGGGTCCATGAAATTTTTTATTTAGGGTTTTTATACCTAAAGAAAACGATGTACTGTATAGTTCTGTCACCAGTTTACTACATCCAAAAGTCGATTTTTCAAAAATTTCAAACATATATATTAAGATTTATGTTTTTCTGAAATATATTTTCCAACAACCAAACCCGAAATAAGTGACGGCGGTACTCCAGGGCCCGGAATAGTAAGCTGCCCTGTATAATACATATTGTTTAGGTTCTTATTTTTCATTGAAGGCTTTAAAAATGCAGTTTGAAACAATGTGTTTGCTAATCCGTATGCATTGCCTTTAAAAGCATTATAATCATTTTTAAAATCAGAAACAGCATAGCTTTTTTTATAAACTACGTTTTTTATTAAAGAATGGCCTACATATTTTTCTAGCCTTGTCATTATTATTTCATAATATCGTTCTCTAGTTTCTTCAGAATCTTCTAAATTGGGTGCTATTGGTATCAACAAAAACAAATTTTCACACCCTTCTGGTGCCACACTTGTATCGGTTTTTGAAGGTGCAGAAACATAAAAAAGTGGCTTTGATGGCCACTTAGGCCTTGTGTAAATTTCTTGAGCATGGAGCTCAAAGTCTTCATCAAAAAATAAATTATGATGAATCAACTTTTCTACTCTTCTATTGATACCCAAATAAAACAACAATGAAGAAGGAGCCATAACTCTAGAGTTCCAATATTTTTCTGAATAATTTCCAAACCCTTTAGGTAATAGTTTTGTGTCCACATGATGATAATCTCCAGCACCTACTACTATATCTGCAGGAAAAATTCCTTTCTCTGTAATAACTTTTTTTACTGACCTCCCTTCTATTATTATTTGCTCAACATTTTGATCCGTTAAAATCTTTACTCCCTTCTCTTCTGCCAACTTAGCCATGGCTTTTATGATTTCATGCATGCCCCCCATAGGATACCAGGTTCCCATTGTCATTTCAGCATAATTCATCAGGCTGTAAAGTGCTGGGGTATCTTGTGGAGTTGCTCCTAAAAATAATATTGGAAATTCCATTATTTTTAAGATATCTTCGTTTTTGAAAAACTTTCTAATATGTTTTCCAAAAGATGCAAATAAATCTAGACTTATGGCTTTTGAAAGTAATCTAAAATCAAAAAACTCTGTGATAGATAAGGATGGTTTCCACACAAATTCACCGACTCCAACCCTATATTTATATTCAGATTCTTTTAAAAAAGTATCAAATTTTAAACCACAACCAAGCTCTAATTGTTCAAATAAACCTTTTAACGAATTAATATTGGCAGGTAGATTTATTTCTTTTCTTTCTTTCAATATAACTTTATAAGAGGGGTCTAATCTTGTTAAATTATAATAATCGGATGTTTTTTTTCCAAATTCTCCAAAAAATCTTTCAAAGACATCCGGCATCCAATACCAACTTGGCCCCATGTCGAAAGTAAAGCCATTTTCATTAAAAACCCTACACCTTCCTCCAATTGTTGTATTTTTTTCAAGAACAGTAACATCAAAGCCCTCAGCAGCTAATTTTGTAGCTACTGATAAACCTGCAAAACCTGCTCCAATAACAACTACTTTTTTCAAATACATTAAATTTTCGTAAAGAAAACAATTTTTTACCAAACTTAATTAATTCTTGAATCAATATAAGTAAGAATTGTTGTGATTCTTTAATTCATTGACCTAGAAAATGAATACATCGATAAACGGTCTTTTAACTCTTTTCTCGCGATATGAATTCTATTTTTAACCGTACCAATGGGTATGTTAAGTTTTTTGGAAATTTCGTGATATTTAAAACCATTAAAGTACATCATAAAAGGATTACGATACGTGTCTTCTAATTTCTCAACTGCCCCAGAAATATCTTCCATGGCAAAATTTGAATATGCATCGTTTTCAACTAAAGCGGAAGAGCTATTCAAATAGTGTAAATTGTCCGAAGTATCTATGAAAGTATTTTTACGAACCATTCTTTGATAATTGGTTATAAAAGTATTTTTCATTATTGTATAAAGCCAAGCTTTGAGATTTGTGCCTTCTGCATACTTATCTTTATTTAAGAAAGCTTTTACTAAGGTATCTTGAAGTAAGTCATTGGCATCATCGTAGTCTTTAGTAAGCTTTAAAGCAAAAGGTTTTAAAGACTTTGTACTACTTTGTAGGGCATAATTGAATTCTAAAGCTGTCATTCTAAACTTTGTTTAACGTTTTTTACTAAAACATGAACAAATGTATAAATGAATTTTTGAATTACAAACTTTTTATTGAATATTTTTGTAATTTTAATCTGCTCGTGTCCGATTAAATAAGATCTTATTAGTATAATCACCTTAATATTAAACCCTTATAGGGCTTTTGATTTGAAGGGGGTACTTTTTGTTGCCCATATTAATCTTTTCGGATTTTCACATATGTTATTATTGATTATCAGTTACTTAACATCTAAAAGTTCCTTTTTCTTAATTAAATCAGACACCAATAATTCTAATCTGTTTTTTTTCTTAGTATGCTTAGTTTTTTTTTAATTTACTTTTGTAATTCAAATTGCTCATTCAAACAAGGTTTTCCAAAATTATGAAATGTTTAACATAAAGTGAATATCTATAAACAAAAATATGTGACAAATAGATGAATATACCAATTGTTACCTCTTATAAAATTTCGTATCATTTGGTTTTTAATTTTAATATTCCTAAAACATTAAAATAATACCTATTAGGTTGGTCTTCGATTCTACAAAAATTATCTTTGTAAATGATGGAAAACAAAAGTACCGAATTCGAACTGGAGGAAACCGTATTTGTAGACGTTATTTTACCTGTCCCTATTCCTCAATATTTTACTTATAGAATCCCGCGAGAGTTATATCAAGCGGTACATATTGGAAGTAGGGTAGTGGTAGAGTTTGGGAAGTCTAGGGTTTTGACAGCTATAATTGTCAAAGTTCACCATACTCCTCCCCCAATTTATAAGGCAAAATACATACTTGAGCTTTTAGATATTGAACCAGTAGTTACCAAATTGCAACTTTGGTTATTTAACTGGGTGGCTGAATATTATATGTG
>JANNWE010000510.1:0-8484 GCA_031414675.1 Cytophagaceae bacterium | reverse complement strand
GTATTAAGACCACTGTTGATTTGTTTGGTAGAAAGTCAATCGGGAAAACAAGAATCGAGTATTTAAATAATAATGTTTCTAAAGTTTACTCCGCTATAGATAACGATTTAGAAAAATTGGCATTTACAGGGGATGTTTATGACGATAAAACTCAATATTTTCCAGATATATATAAAACTGCGGCTTTAGGATTTGTAGGGATTGCCAATAATTTCTTTTCATATTTTGGAAAAAATAATATGTTAAATGGTAAAATATATGATGGACAAGGTAGATTAAATCAAGAGACCAAAATTGTATATGAATACAATAAAGGTGGTTTACCTGTAAAATCTGAGACTGTTTCATTAAGAAGCGGAAAGAAATATATTGAAGTATGTAGTTATAATTTCGGTTGTAAATAAGACCTTTTGTGCAAAGACTAATAATCCTAGTGGTCAAAAGAAATCCTTGATTTTTCGGGGATTTTCTTTTTTTATAGCTATCAACTTCTGTTTGCAAAATTAGATTTTCCGAAAGGCCTTTTCATACTATTAAAATGAAAACTAAAAAGTGGTCTATTATTTTAAGGGATTTTAAATCAAAAAACAGTTAATTTATTATCTTCTAAGTACATAAGGAGTTCTTTATTTATATGTATAGTGCATTTCTTTCAAATGCTTGGCGATAAATTATTTAATTCTTAATGCTTTTGTTTGAATTAAAGGGAAATGTCTTTTTTTTCTATTCCATGCTATTCGTTTCGTTTAATAAGATTTTTTATGTGTTTAATAGAAAATTACTCACATTTGGGCATGGTTTTTGAAATATTTCTTTTTCTATTAGGTTAAAATTTGCGAATTTGAATTTAGAATTTTTAGTTTTTTTAGTCGTTATAAAACAGAGATTCAAAAGTTTGAAATTGATTAGAATTTTTTTAATAAAATGAGTTTCACCTAAAATATTGAATTTGAAAATACCTTTATAATTATGGATTTTTTATCGTTAATTAAAAATTATGTTTCTGAGAAAGCCTTAGAAAATTTAAGCTCTTTTTTAGGGGAAAGCAAATCCTCCGTAGAATCTGGACTTATTCTAAGTTTAAATTCATTTATGGCAGGTTTGTCAAAACATTCAAATTCTGACTTAGAGACTAATAAAATTATTAAAGTATTAAATGATGGTGGTCATACAGGAGATATTTTAAATAGTTTTGAAGGGTTTTCTGAAAATTTTGAAAAAACTCAACTTTTGGTTACGATTGGAAATAATATTGTAAATCATTTTATTGGCACAAAATCTAATTTTTTAATAGAAAAAATAGCTGATATTTCCGAAATAAAGAAAACCAGTGCATCTTCTTTATTGAGCTTAGCAGGACCTTTTATTCTAGGTTTCATTGGAAAAAACATTAAGGAAAATAATTTAAACACCAGTGAACTAACGGCATATTTTAAAGAAATTAATTCTTCTGTTCCCCAAACATTGCCTCCGGCCATAAGTAATATTTTTCAAATCAAGAAAAATAACGATAGCCCTGCATCTGAAAATAAAATTGTTGGACAAGTTTCTAAACCCTTGGCAACAAGAGATTCAAGTAATTGGGGTAATATTTTGCCTTGGGTTTTATTGGCTTTAGTTGGAATTGGTACCATATATTATTCTAAGGTCTATAAAAATAATAAGGATATTGATCAAAGTAGCTTAGAAGTCCCTTATATAAAACAAGATTCTTTAGAATTATTGCCAGAAGATTTTTTGCCCGACTTGTCGGATTCTTTAAATGCAAAAGAAAAAAACATTGTAGTATTACCTAAAGAAGAGAAATTAGCTGTTAATGAGGAAGAAACTAAAAAAACAGTTCAGAATAATGAAATAATACCCGTTGCTATTAGTGCAAAACCAAAACTTATTGAGCCCAAAAAAGTAGGAGAAAAAACTGATATTAAAAAAGAAGCAGTTAAGAAGTTAGACGAAAGTCCTAAAGATAAATCGAAAGAATCTAATGATATTTCAATTCCTTCAGGTTGGAAATCTGTAAATGGACAAGCATTTAGAAAAAATAGTGCTGAAATTACGAATGAAAATGTTTTGAACAGTATTTTGGTTCAACTAAAAAATTCTAACAAAAAAATTGAAATTTCACCTCTAACTGGTCAAAATAAGGCATTAGCAGAAGATAGAGCATATGCATTAAGAGAAAAACTAATTGAAAAAGGAGTGGATGAAAATCAAATTACAGTATTAGGAGCTCAGAAAGGTAATGATCCGAATGGGGTTGTTATAAAAATAAAGAACTAGAATCTTCTTTTCTTATTCTAGAATTTTACCACAAAATTATTTTCAAACTGCATAGTTTATAAGCTTGAATTCTTATTTTTGTTTTTTATATAAATGGACAAAAATAAAAATTCATCCCTTTCTTCAGATAATAATCATTTCAACAGCTTTGGAGCTATCGTTGAGCCAATAGTTTTATCTTCTACTTTTTTAAGAGATAAAAATGGTGAATTTCTCAGTGGCCGAGATATTTATTCTAGAACTTCAAATCCTAACAGAACTTCTCTGGAACAAAAGTTAGCAGCTCTTGAAAAAGGTTCTGATGCTGCTTGTTTTGCATCAGGGCAGGCTGCTTCAATGGCTATATTTCATACTTTAGGTACAGGAAGCCATGTAATAATTCCTGATGATATTTATTTTGGAACAAGAGTGCTTCTTGAAAAAGTATATTTAAATTGGGGTCTAAGTTTTTCATCTGCGGATATGACAAACCTAGAATCAATAAGAAATTCTATACGTCCAAATACTAAATTAATTTGGATAGAAACTCCTTCAAATCCACAACTTAAAATTACTGACATTTCAGAAGTTGCGAAAATAGCTAAAACACAAAATATCCTTACAGCTTGTGATAATACTTGGGCTACTCCATTTTTTACCAATCCTTTCGATTTTGGAGTAGATATTATTATGCACTCTACTACTAAATATTTGGGTGGGCATTCAGATTTAATTGGTGGAGTAGTGATTGTTTCTGAAAATACTCCAAATTCAGTTTTTTTGAAGATAAAAGACTTTCAAACTTTAGGAGGTGCAGTGCCAAGCCCACAAGATTGCTGGTTGTTAAGTAGAAGTTTAGCCACATTCTCTGTTAGAATGCCAATGCATTCAAAAAATGCCCAACATTTGGCGGAGTATTTGGAAAATCATCCATCCATTGAAAAAGTGTTTTATCCTGGCTTAAAAAATAATTCTTTTTATGAATTAGCAAAAAAACAAATGAAAAATGGGTTTGGTGGAATGTTATCAGTGTTAATTAAGGGAACTGAAAAAGACTGCTTAGCTGTGGCATCAAGACTGAAGGTATTTAAACATGCCACTAGCTTAGGAGGAGTAGAAAGCTTAGTAGACCATAGAAAAACTGCGGAGGGTGTTCATTCGAATAGTCCAAACAATTTACTCAGAATTTCTGTTGGTATTGAAGATTATCAAGACTTAATGGAAGATTTTCAACAAGCTCTTGCATAATATATATAAAAAACTTCGTTAATTTGAAAATAATATATTTAACAAATAAAATTATCTTAATGAAAAACCTCATTTTTATTTTACTTCTATCCAACAGCGTTTTTGCACAAGAACTAAAAACAAAATTTAATTGGTACAACCTTGACTTAGAAAATGATGGAATAAGGGGAATGAGTACTGAAAAAGCGTATAAAGAACTTTTAAAAGGAAGAGAATCTAAAACTGTTATAGTTGGAGTAATTGACTCAGGAATTGATATTAAACATGAAGATTTAAAAGATGTAATTTGGAAGAATACGAAGGAAATAGCAAATAATGGAATTGATGATGATAAAAATGGCTTTATAGATGATGTTTTTGGTTGGGATTTTATTGGTGCTGCTAATGGAACAGATATTAATCAAGAGCAATTAGAAAGTGTTAGGATTTTGAAAACTTTAAGTCAAAAATTTGGAGAGAATCCAAAGAAAAAATTGATAAAAAAGAATAAAGCTGATTATGCTTTATTGCAAAAAGTAAAGTCAGAAATAGCAGAAGAAAAAAAAGAAGCCGATCAATATATGCCTATGTACAAGGGGATGTTAGAGAAAATAATAGATGCTGAGGCTATTCTTTCAAAAGCGATTGGTATTAAAATAATTACTAAAGAAGAAGTTTTAGCTCTAAAAGAAGAAAATTTTGATAAACCTGTGAGACAGGCTAAACAATTATGGCTGAATATTAATGCTATGGGGGCAACCAAAGCCGATATAGAAGAAGGTGTTAATCATTTTAATGAACAATTAGAATATAATCTAAATCTAGATTTTGATGCAAGAAAAGTAATAAACGATGATCCAAAAAAGCTAGAATATGGAAATTATGGGAATAATGAAGTAACAGGTCCAGATGCCATGCATGGGACACATGTGGCTGGTATTATTGGGGCTAATCGTAAAAATAATATCGGTGTAAAGGGTGTTGCAGATAATGTGAAGATTATGACCATTAGATGTGTCCCAAATGGAGACGAAAGAGATAAAGATGTTGCAAATGCTATTAAATATGCAGTAGATAACGGAGCTCAAGTTATAAATATGAGTTTTGGAAAGCCATATTCTCCAGAAAAAAAATGGGTAGACGAAGCCGTTAAATATGCCGAAGATAAAGGTGTTTTATTGATATCTGCAGCAGGTAACGACAATTTAAATGTGGATGAAACCATTCACTACCCATCAAGAATACTTGAAAATGGAAAAGTAATCAAAAACTGGATTACAGTAGGGGCTTTAAATTTTGAAGAGGGAGAAGACTTGCCTGCCAATTTTAGTAACTATGGCAAAAAGAATGTGGATGTTTTTGCACCTGGAATGGCAATTTATTCTACTGTTCCAGGCTCCAAATATGAAGAAAAACAAGGCACAAGCATGGCTTCCCCAGCTGTAGCAGGAGTTGCTGCTTTATTGAAATCATATTTTCCAAGTTTAAATGCTTCTCAAATAAAGAATATTATACTTGAATCAGTAGTTAAATTAAATGGAACTAAAGTTAATGTTCCTGGAGAAAAAAAGATAGTCGATTTTTCTGAATTGTGCAATACTGCTGGTGTAGTAAATGTGTATAATGCAGTTAAAATGGCGATTGAAATTACATCAAAGCAATAAAATTGATAATAGATTTAAAGGACAAGTTTCATTTGCTTTCTATATTAATAGATTATAGATTAAAAATTGTCCCCCTTTTTTTAAATTTAATCCTACTTTTTATTTTTATTTAGCCGCTATCGGTAAATTGCGTTCGAATCAATTTTATGAGAATGAACAATATTCTACTTTTCGATAACCCAATTTGGAGAAATCAGCTTAAACCATTGACTTTAACTAGGCCTATTTCCTACCTTAGAATTGGTATTTTAACAATAATTGAGAAGTGGGAGAAATATTTGGATTGCGATATTTCAAGTTTAAGTGAAACTTATCTTCAATCCAAGTTTACTCCAAAATATGCAGAAATAAATACCTACATTAATTCATCTTTTTTGCCAGATTTAAATCTTGTAGAAGAAATTCTTGAGTTAAAGGAAAATTGTTACTTAATGTATGAAAATCAAATAGTGGCTTTTAAATCTTCATTAAGACTTGATTTTGATTTTGCATTGGAAAGTTTCGAGCGAGTATTCTATCCCTATGAATTAGAATCTATTATTAAGCTAACTGATTTATTTTTAAAAAATGTAAAACAAATAGAATTAGACTTCGATTTAGTTACTAATAATCGAAAGTCCGAATTACTAAGCGATAAAAACACTATAGTTTATAATGAAAATAATATATTCATAGAAAAAGGGGCAATAATTAAAGCTGCAATTTTAAATGCTGAAAATGGACCAATTTATATTGGTAAAAATGCTGTGATTCAGGAAGGAAGCCTATTAATTGGGCCTGTAGCTGTTGGAGAGCAAGCTATGGTAGCATTTGGGGCTAAAATTAGACCAAATACCACTTTGGGGCCATCTTGTAGAGTAGGAGGTGAGGTTGGGAATACTATCTTTCAAGGATTTTCAAACAAAGCACACGATGGCTTTTTGGGTAATTCGTATATTGGTGAGTGGTGTAATCTAGGAGCAAATACAAATAATTCAAACTTGAAAAATGACTATAAATCTGTAAAATTATTCGACTTTAACTCACAAAGTTTACAAGATACAGGAGAATTATTTTGTGGTACTTTTATGGGGGATTTTTCTAAGGCTGGCATTAGTACTATGTTTAATACAGGAACAGTAATTGGGGTAAGTGTTAATGTTTTTGGGAGTGGTTTTCAAGATAAATATATTCAGAGCTTCACATGGGGAGGAAAAATGGAAGGATATGAGAATTACAGATTTGATAAAGCCATTGAGGTTATTAATGCCACTTTAGCTCGAAAAGAACTTCAATTGACATCAGATGAATACAGAATTTTGGAATTTATAGCCCATCAATAATAACAAATTTAAATGCTTTTTTCAGAAATTCCTGGGCTGAGAGATACTAAAGATTTATTACTTCAATCGGTTAAAAGTAATCATGTAGCCCATGCTTTGCTTTTTGATAGCCAAGAAGGAGGAGCCGCTTTACCAATGGCAATGGCATTTGCTACCTACTTAAATTGTCAAAATAGAGATGATTTTGATTCTTGTGGGACTTGTGCTTCTTGTCAAAAAATGCAAAAAATTGCACATCCCGATGTTTTCTATACTTATCCGACAGCTGGTGGAAAAAAAGTTTTATCCGAAAATTTCATAAAAGAATGGCGTGATTTTTTAAGTCAAAATGCATTTGGGAGTCTTTCTGACTGGTTAGAATTTATAGAAATAAAACAGGGGAATATTCCTGTAGAAGAGTCTAGGCAGATTATTCAAAATTTAACTTTAAAGTCTTATGAAGGTGGCCATAAAATTGTACTAATTTGGATGGCGGAATGTATGGGGAATGCGGCAGCAAATGCTTTACTTAAAATTTTAGAAGAACCTCCTGCCCAAACTGTTTTTTTATTAGTTACCAATGAAATAAATAAGCTGTTAACTACCATCATTTCTAGAACTCAAAGAGTGGCTGTAAGACATTTGGATAGTCAGGAAATGGTGAATTTTCTTGAAAATGGTAAGGATATAGCGTTTGAAAGAGCCAATCAAATTGCTTTTCTGTCTGAAGGCAACATAAATAAAGCTTTAGGAATTATTGAACAAAAGGATCAAAATGAGAAGGATTGGTTTGCAAATTGGATGCGTTATTGTTACGCTTTTGATTTAGGGAAACTCATTCCTTTGGCGGATGAGTTTGATTCTCTGAGCAAAGAAAATCAAAGAAGTATGATTGATTATAGCCTAAAAATTATAAGAGAAATTTATTTGGAATCAGTAGGAGTACATAGTTTGATTAAGCTTGAAGGTTCCGAATTGTTGTTTGTTCAAAAATTTTCCAAAGTTTTTAAATTTGAAAACCTCGATAAAATTGCTGAATTGATTTCAGAAGCTCAGTTTCATATAGAAAGAAATGCAAAGGCGAAAATCGTATTTTTAGATTTATCTTTAACAATCGCTAGACTAATAAAATGAAATTATAAAAATATTTCTGGAAATTAAACTTAAATAATCTGGCTTAAAATTTTAATGTACTAAATTCTTATTTTTAAAAACATTAAAATATTTTCTTAGAATTTCATTTTTTGGCTTGATTTTAGGTGTTTTCTTAATTTATATGACCCATAATTAAAAATGCGTAATCCTAATATGCAAAAATTATTAAAATTTACTCTTGGTTTTTTGTTTTTTGGACAGTTATCAGCCCAAACAATTTATAAAACTGAGAAAGTCTTTATACATACTGATAGAGATTCTTATTTTCAAGGAGATACTATTTGGTTTAAAGCTACCATATTTGATGGAACAAGCCATAAATACACCACAGAAAGCAAAGTAGTTTATGTCTTATTGATAAATCCCGAGAAAAAAACCTTACAAGAGATAAAATTGCCCATTAAAAATGGGCAGACTAGTTCTCAGTTTGTAATACCGAAAAATTCAAGTTTTGGTACTTATCACATTTGTGGATATACAAGTTTAATGAAAAATTTTAATGATAATTTCTTTTTTAACAAGCCAATTGTAATTAAAAATAGAATTTCAGCTCCAAATTCAATAGTTTCTTCCGTATTAAAGCAAAACGGCAATCCAATAATTCAGTTTTTCCCAGAAGGAGGCTATCTAGTGGAAAGTCTAAATAGTAAAGTGGCTTTTAAATTAGAGATTCCAAAATCTATCGGCCCCAAGTTTGAGGGCAAAATTGTTGATTCAAATGGCAAATTAGTGACTAATTTTTATCCTGATTTTAGAGGGATAGGAAATTTTCTTTTTCAACCTTTACCTAATAATGAGTACAAAGCTGTCTATTCGATTAACAATCAGATGTTTGAAGTACCACTTCCTAAAGCTAGAAATTTAGGATATATTCTTTC
>JANNWE010000509.1:0-6030 GCA_031414675.1 Cytophagaceae bacterium | reverse complement strand
TACAATCAAACTTAAAATCACCCAGCGCATTCCTTGTATTTTCATGATTATTTATTTTCTAATTAATTCCCGAGATTCAATCCCTTTAACTAGTGGATAGTTTACATCCTTAAAATATCCCACTAATTTCGAACGCAATTCTTCTGCGATTTGTCGGTATTTAAATCGTTCTGGATTAGAGCCAATCAGATTTTTCATTTCATATGGGTCATTTTTCAAATCGAAAAGAGCCTCAACCACTTTACCACCTTCCCGGTGGGTGGTCATCAATTTCCAGTTTTCCGACCGAATCATAACAGAAGGGACATTTTCATTTTTCCACTGCCATTCCGAAACTGCAAAATCATATTTTGGTGAAGCTGTTCCCTCCATAACATTTTTAAGTGAATATCCATCTGAAGGAATGCTTTTTAAACCTGCAAATTCAAGAATAGTAGGATTGATATTCAATGTAGAAATAGGAGTTGAAATGGTTTGACCCGCTTTTATCTTCCCCGGATATCGAATTAAAAAAGGTACTCGAACCGATTCTTCATAAAAACAAAATTTACCGCGCATACCGTGAGCTCCCAACATTTCGCCATGATCGGATACGAAAATTACCATAGTCTCATTGGTTAATTTCAACTCATCGAGTTTATTTAATATTTTTCCTACCCATTCATCAATTTCCGTTACAAAAGCATAGTAATTCGCAGTCATATACTGAATTTTATCCTTTTCGTTATAAGGCGAAATTGCCTTGCCAGGATTATAAGGCGAATTTTTTCTTTGGTCGTCAAAAGAAATTGGAGTAATCATATCCTTTGCTTTATATAGGGATGCATAGGGTTCTGATGGGGTAATTGGAACATGAGGACAATGAAAAGAACAAGTAAGAATAAACTGTTTATCTTTTAATCGTTCAAGTGCTTCAAGGGTTTGCTTACCCTGTATGGCAGTAATTGTATAATCTGCAGGCAGATCGAGCACACCGTGTACATCATCTTGACCAAGCTTTTTGAGTTTTAGATCTTCCTCAGGTAGTTCTCCTGATGGTAAAAATTGATAACTGCGATCGGTGGGATCAAGTTTATACGGAACTGTTCCGCCATAAAAAGTAGTTTCAAATAACTCGCCGGGTTTTAATGCCCTTTTCTTGAAATTCTCCTGAATATATTTCTTATATATAGATTCCCAACGAACAATTGGTTCAGTACCAACCATTCCCTTTACCGGAGGATTCATGTAAACTTTTGCCATGTGTTCCGGAGAATGAAATTTTCCATAAATCTCAGTACTATAACCTCTCTTAGCAAGAATCTCATCAAAAGTGGGATAATAACAATCCCCTGTTACGTCTGCATTTTCGCGGATTGTAGTTATTTCAGTTAATCGACCAGTTAAAATAGATGTACGAGCTGGAGCACATACCGGACATGGAGTTACAGCATGGCTAAAATTAACACCTTCTCTTGCCAGCCGGTCTAAATTTGGGGTTTTTATTATTCTATTGCCTGCATAACCAACCGCATCCCAAGCATGCTGGTCGGTAAAAATAATCAAGATATTTGGGTGAGTTGTTTTCTGAGCTATTGTAGTAGTGCATAAGGCACTAAACGCGCCTAAAAACAATAGATTGGAATAGTTGATTAGTTTCACTTTAATGTAGTTTGAGTTTTTTACTAATATAATTTACACATATATTCTTGATTAATAACTATTTAACTCTAGTCAACTCTACTTAATTATCATTTTTAAAAAATTGATTTAAAGTCTTTTAAAACTGAACGAAATCAGGAACCTCTTCCAAACCAAAATAAGTATGCTCAATTTTGTTGCTGTATACCTTTATAATCCGCATACCTGAGGGGGCGTCGCCAAGGGGCTTCCCCACTGCACTAGTTGTAATATATTGCGTATGTCCATCATTTAGCAGTTTGTTGTTGTGCAAGTGACCAGAAAACAATGCATCCACCTTGTTTTTCTTAAAAAGGGTAAGGTATTTTTCTCTGTATTCTAGGTCTATGTTGGAGTAGCCTGTTGGTTCATCAACCGATTTATTAAAAAAAGGATAATGACAGAATAAAATTAAGTGATCAGTTTTTTGGCTTTTCTTTAGTTTTTTGGAAAGCCATTCGTATTGTTTTTTTTCGGGCTCAACCATTTTGGCCTTGATCAGGCTAGTGTTAAATCCAACAAATGTAGATCCTTTGTGTTTGAATGAAAATTTATCATCTCCGTAATTCTTCTTGTAATTCTCCCTACTCATCTTATCAGGAATTTGCCCTAGGTCATGATTCCCTGGAGTTAGATAAACTAGAATTTTCGAATTAATTTTTGCAGTAATTCTTTTAAACTCTTCAATCTGTAAATCTGATTTTGAATTATGAACAAAATCACCTGTAATTACAACAAAATCAGGATTTAATTTATTTATCTTATTTACAGCAGCTTCATATAGAATTGTTTCTTTTTCGAAACTGGCATTATTATTAAACATTCCAAACTGTGGGTCTGTAATCTGTATAAAAAACCAAGGACTTTTCGGACCTTGCTTCTGGGCAAATGCAGTTCCAGCAATTCCAAGAATTAATGCCATCCATAATAATCTTATATTCACCGCCACTCTTGAAACATATTTTTCCATATTTTTCAAAATTAGATTTACTTACCCAATATCTCCACTTCCACGTAGATAGGTTTATGATCCGATGGAAATACTCCATTGACATTGAAATTCACTTCTTCGTACTTTATCACTTTTACTGCCCCTTTGTATAGAATCCAGTCAATCTTTTTAACGTCTTCAAACGAGTTCTTAAGCAAATCAGGATCTGTAGCGTTTTTGTGGCCAACTAGCACTTTATAGGGGGCAGTTCCAGGGTGAGAGTTAAAATCACCCAACAGAAATACAGGTCGTTCAGCGCTCCATTCTCCGAAGCGATTGAGTGCATTGATTCTTTTCAGGATTAATTTGGAGGCGTTCAATTTTGCCAAAGAAGCATTTGGGCCGTTAAAGTAATGGGTGTTAAAAACGTAAAACTCACGATTGTTTTCCCAATGGCCTCTGTAATCTTGCGGATACGGGCCTTTTTCACCCTCATTAGGTCTGTTAATAAAAGCCATTCTTGCCCAAGTAACCATACGTGGATTAATTTCAGGACCGCTACCAATAATTTCAGGAGTCTCAGAAAGTTGAAAACTTTGCATCTCTCTTAGCCGAAATCTATCACGCCGATAGAAAATTGCCATGTGCTCATCATCATCGCCGCCTTTTCTCCCTTCACCTATTACAATATACTCTGGAAGGTGGTCGGCCAAGTAGTCAATTTGTTCCTTCAATCCTTCCTGTGTTCCAATAACATCTGGCTCATACTTGCGAATCATCTGTAACTGCATTTCACGCCTTACTTCCCAGGATGGCTCATAAGTGGGGCTAGCAAATTTCAGGTTGTAGGTCATTAATTTTAATATCTTGCCACCATCCTGTTTTCCGGTTTCTTTGGTTTGGGCAACTGCAACAAAGCCTAATGAAAAGTAGAGGGCAGCTAAGAGATAAACTACACGGGTTTTATGCTTCATAAATAGTTAATAGAAAGCTTTTTTGAAATATATTTTTCTCTTTTTTAGAAATGGTTTTTTTAACGAACTCTAACTGCGAATTCTTCAAATTTAAGATTCGTATCAACAAATACTAGTGAGTCGTTAACTTGATATCTATTCACACCATCAACATACGTGTAATTCAAATAAATTGTTCGATGTTTTTTGCCGTTATAGCCTTCAGCTGCTATATCTGTTTTTGAATAAAATTTACCAGACCCGTTTGCCACAACCGTAGTGTTATCTTTTTGCCCCACAATTACACTTTTTTCTTTCTCGTTAAAAGTTAGTTTCATACTGTATTTGGCGTTACTTGCTACTTTGTTTGTGCCTCCCACTGTAGACATTAGGTTGTCTGTTAGTGATTGGGTAGTCAAAGAAGTCATATCGTTGTCGTCAAGGAATCTTGTTGAGTATCTTACAATATCCAATGGATTATTTAAATTAGTTCTTTTCCCTCTTAACAGATATATGCCATGAGTTGGGTTTATATATTTTATTGCAAACAAGACAAAATCTTTGGGTTGAACGGCCCAATGAGCTAAGATTCGCGGGTCTGGATTTGTAACATTTGGCTTTCCACTCAAAATGGAGTCACCCGCTGCGTCTTTAATCCTTAAAGGAATTACATAATTTAATTCTGTTGAAAGAGGATCGGCGAAGAATGCATCTGTTAAATCTATTCTGAACTTTCCAAATGAACTTCCAGCAGGAATTGTTATTTTATCAAATGTAGTCTTATAATATCCTGCAGGTAATAGCTTAAGAACCTTACCAGAACCATCTGTAATGTTTGCTGCCAATCCGGGTTCCAAACCAATGGTTAGTACTCTATTTTTCTTGTTTTCATACGCTCCTCCAACGGCGGCCCCAATGCTAAATGCACGTTGCAGATCGATAGAGTTATCACCTAATTCTTCATCCCCTAGGCTTAAGGTCCTTACAGGAGTTTGATATGGAAAATATACAGCCTGAAAAGCGAAATCAGGAAACGCTATATCCTTGTTTTGACAGCCAAAAATAAGTGCTACAAAACTTAATAAAAATAATATCCTTTTCATAATGTATTTTTAATATTTAAAACATTTACTATTGCCAACCCTGGTTTTGAATCAATTTATATTTGAGTGTCTCCAGAAATGGGATTGGACCATTGATTTGATAATCTGAGAAATTGCGACTCTCAACGACCTTGTAGCTGTAAGTTATTCCGTCGGCTGATACTTCAACTCCGCTTACCCCTCTTTTCATCTCTGTTTTCAAATCCCAGCGGCGTAAATCCCAGAAACGCTGCTCCTCAAAACACATTTCCAGCCTTCTTTCATTTCGAATAAGATTTTTTATCTCAACTTGTGAAAGACTATTTACATAGGTTGACGATGTTATGCCAGCTCTGTTACGAATGGCATTTATAACCTGCCTTGCACTGAAACCTCCTATAACTCCATCAGGGCCAACAGCTTCATTTGCGGCTTCTGCAAAAATTAAAAGTGCGTCGGTATAACGTGCATAGGTGTAAAAATGTAAGCCTTGTGAATTAATAGAAGGATCTAGATTTACACTACTTACATTCATGAATTTTCTCAAATAGTATCCCGTTTTTGTTGCATTAATATTAGGACTGCCTAAGGCATCTTGGCTGCCTAGTTTAGTATTAATAGTAACTGTTGCTGAACCCCTTGTAAAACTGGCTCCATTGAAAAAAATATACTTTGCTAATCGGGGATCTCTTAACGTATATGGACTATTGGAATTAATTTTACTGAGAGGTGTAGGGGTTCCATCTAACATCGGGAAAGAATTGACAAGATCCTGCGTAGGGTTTGTTAATCCCCTTCCAAAAAGAGAGGATGCATAATTGGACACCTCCCAAGCATTTGACGCATTAACTCGCGTAGAATACCAAAGAACCTCAGGATGAAGATTTACTAGGTTGGGTACTGAAGGATCATTGTAATATTCCGTATGAATGGTGTTTGCAAGGTTAACCCGAGTTAATCCAAGCCCCCCGGTATTATTATTCATCAAATCAGCAGCAGCTGTAGCCGCCATCTGGTAAGTATAAGTGCCATCTGAATATGCAGGGCTTGCTGCATAAAGTAATGTTTTAGCCTTAATTAACCGTGCAACAGCACCATTTATTCTGTTAGTATTTCTCAAACCAATTGCTATATCAACTGTTGTATTTCCTATATCCACCCACCTTAAAGGTAGAATGGCTATAGCACTATCGCAATCTTTTATAATAAATTGTACAAGCTGATTAAAAGTAGAACGAGGAATCTGGTAATCCTCAGGTTTTGATATTTTTAATACTTTATCTACAATGGGTACACCAAGCTTCTGCCCGTTAGATCCAACTCCTGCATGGGCCTGAAGTAAAGCAAAATAATTCCATGCTCTCAGTGCAAAGGCTTCTCCCTTTAGTTTTCTTGCAAAAAGAGC
>JANNWE010000508.1:0-6393 GCA_031414675.1 Cytophagaceae bacterium | reverse complement strand
AACTATATCCGCCATCTTGTGCACCATTTGGGTAATACGCACCTTTCCAGCCATTAGTTGATTGCACTAATTTAGTTTTGTAACTATCTATTAATGTAGTTACTCTTTTATTTGCAGATTCCTCAAATAAAAGTTCTATATCGTTTTTTTGACAGGAGAAAAATCCCATTAAAAAAACAAGGAGTAGAAATGGAAATTTATATTTTTTATTCATAATCTAATGTATGTTTTTAATTACTTTGTGAAATTTGTAATCTCAGTTTGAGTAATATTTTGAAGGGTTTTAAAATTGATATTATATGTTTTCAAAAAATAATCAATAACCATCTGTTGTTTTTTTATTAATGCATCTTTTGCCCCAGGGTTGGTTTTTAAAGTTGCTAATCTTGCATCAAAGGTTGCTTGGCCATCTACTAAAAGTGTGGCTACCATTTCCACAAAATCTTCGTCTGGATTAAGCATGGAATAGGAGGTAACATAACCATAATTCAATGCTTCTTCTTCGGATATATTGTACCAATTAGAAGTATATGTGCCTGGAGTTATTTGTTTGTAAGCAATGGGATACAAAATATTTTGATGCAAAATATGTGCAAATTCATGATGAATAGTGTGCAACATTTCTTTAACTACAGGAATATTTTTTTTGTCAAAATCATTGATTTGATATAATATAACTTTTCTTCCTCCTTCGGCTGTTCCTAAAACTATTGTTCCATCTGTATTCCAGTTTGCACTTCCTACCAAAACATATTGTTTTGGGCAGAATCTTTTAATAAAATCCTCACCAGCTACTTTAATATAAGGGTCAATCCAAATTTTCTTAACGGCCTCCATTGTTGGCTGTACTTTTGAAACAAGCGGCGGCACTAAAGTTTTATCTAAAGGCACCTCAAAAGGATCCCATCTATATTTTACTTCTATATTAAAAGGCTTTGTGAAATTTTGAGCCAACCAATCATCTATTGGTAATTTATTAATTTTTTCGCCGCCTAATCCTTCAACAATAGCACTTAAATCTTCTTCTTTATTACAGGAAACTGTAATTACAAAAGGGAGTAAGAGGAACAAGAACTTTATTTTTTTCATTTTTTTTTCATCTAAATTTTAAATAAAAATATTATCTAGGATTTAAGGGTAAACCAGAAAGAGCAGCTTCCTGGGGAATTTGCAATACTCTTCGAGGATCTGATGCTGATAAATTTTGACTAGAACCACTGATATTTACATGAGTAATTGGAACTTTGAATCGAAGCAAGTCAAACCACCGCATACCTTCATGCATAAACTCTATTCTTTTATAGGTAAGTATTGTATTCAGCAATGCATTGTTTGTATTTGTTGTTCTGTAAAATGCATTATTTTTCTGGGTTGTTAATGCATGTGTTGTTGGATTATAATTATCGATTCTTAGGCTAAGGAACGTATTTAAATCGGCCAAAACAGCGTTAATATTTCCTTTGTTTAAGTTTGCTTCAGCCCGATTAAATAATACTTCCTCTGTAGTAAATAGTGGAATCATCAAATATCCATTTCCAATATTAGAGCTTGGGCTAGTTCTAACGAAGAGCTCATTGTATTTGGGCAAGTATACTCCTCGATCTCCACCGAAAAGAGAATAAGCCCAATCACCACCAGCCGGATTAGCACCAAAATATAAAGACTGACCAGTGCTTGTTGGAAGACTATAACGTGCTCCAGCCCAATTTCTTCCCCAATAGGAGCCAGTTTCTGCAAGTAACAAATTTGATTTTTCTGTACTTTGGCTATAGATAGTTCGAATTACAGTGAAACTTTTTGTTGAATAATCGGTATTCCAATTTCTCATATTCAAACTAAAGCCTGCTTCCCCAGCTACTTTGTTTGCATGTTCTATAACTTTATCATAATTTTTTTTATATAAATAAAATCGGGAGGCAAATGCGTTTGCTGCATTTCTATTAAAATGGAAAGCGGGTACTTTGTAGGTTTCATCTTTAATTAATGGCAAACCTTCCACTAAATCTTTTTCAATCATTTCATAAACATAGGCTACAGTTTTTCGGTCATACTGTTTTATTACTACGTTTTCCGGCTCAGTCACATAGGGTATTCCCAAATCAGATGCCGCTGTGGCAGGGTCATAAAATTTAGAAAACAAAGAAACTAACATAAAATGGGAATAGGCTCTTGCCACTAGAGCTTCCCCTTTTTGGGCATTTAAATTTGGACCATCTCCTAAATTTTTTATGGATGCTAATGCCTGATTAGCTGCTGCAATTGCCGAATAACATGATGCCCAATAGAATTGAGGGGAGTCTTGATCTAATTGTAAAACATCTTCCCAAAAATAAGGTTTACTGTAAATTGGATTCACAGTGGAGTTTGCATAATTATCTCCAACATTATCTGACATTATTTCGCAGAAAGGAGAATAATTTCCTGAAGGATAGGCACTCACCAGAAGTTCAGAGATCTTTTCTGAGGTATTTATTTCAGTTCTATTATCAGGAACAGTGTCTAAGTATTTTTCACAACTAGTGAAGGTAATTAAGACAACACTTATCGATATGGTTTGTATTATTTTCATTTTTTTTTGATTCAATTTAAATTCCAGCTTTTAAAGAAAATGAAACTTGTTGAGGCACGGGTAAAGCGACTCCACCTGACCCAAAAAATTCTGGATCTTGACCTAATAATTTTTTATCAGAATACAGTAACAATAAATTGGTGGCTGAAAGCTTGGCCGATAATGACTTCAAACCCAATTTTTTAGCATATCCTATTGGTATTTGATAACCTAAGGATACATTTTTTAAACGAACAAAGTCTCCATTTGCTACTCTTGCGGATGACAAATTATAGTGGGTCATAGGAAACTCATCTCCCTCTAAGTCAGAAGAAGTTCTAATGTCAAGAATGGCTGGGATAGTTGTTATTTTTTCATCTCCTGGCAATAACCACCTATTTGCTAACTCTTTCGGGGAAGCTGTTAAGTCGGTATAAGATTCATTGAATTTTGAATCTAGCTTTATTTTATTTCCACCTTGGAAAGAAATAAAGACATTTAAATCAAAATTCTTGTATTTAAAGGTGTTTGACCAGCCTCCAAACATGGTTGGGTCGGAAGGTCCTTCATATTTTAAATATTTGGTTTCTTGACTTTGTACATCAACTATTGTACTTATCTCCCCCTTTTCGTTTGCAAAAGTTGGTATTCCATTTTCGTTTAAACCTTTAAAATCTAAGGAGAAAATTCCTCTAACGGGGTATCCTACTTGGGGGCCTCCTTCTTGTTTAATTAAGCTATAGATAAGAGGTAGGCTTTTTAAGTTTGTAATTTGATTTTTATTATATCCGTAGTTTAAGCTTGTTTTCCATTGAAAGTTTTGGGTATTCAATACGGTTGTTACAATTCCTACATCAATTCCATTCGAAACCATGTTGGCGTAGTTTGCTAATTTAAATAGTTCACCTCCTACACCCGAAGTTTTTAAAATACCTATTAAGTCAAAACCATCTCTGTGATACCCATCAACAATTAAACTTATTTTATTATTGTATAAGCCTAAATCAAAACCGACATTGGTTTCAAACTGTTTTTCCCAAGTTAATTCACTATTTTCTAAGTTTTCAATATATATTCTTGACTCTTTTTCAGATAAAAACGGACGAGTAGTTAATTGATTTTTGAAAATAGCGGTGGAGTTTTGTGCATTTCCAATACTTGCAGTAAGACCATAAGTTCCTCTGAGGGTAAGTCTACTAATTAAGTCAACTTCTTTAAGAAAACCTTCTTCCTTGGCATTCCATGAACCGCTGATGTTCCAAGTTGGTAACCACCTGGCAGAAATTGCCCTTCCCAATTGGTTGGAACCGTCCATTCTAGCCGTTGCGTTTACAGTATATTTATTATTCAAGGTATACGAAGCATTGGAGAAAAAAGCAACAAAGCGATCCCTTTCCAGATTCAGGCCATAATAGTTAAAATTATAATCTAAACCTTGTTTTACTATTCTATAGTCAGTAAAAGGTACTCCACCTTTATCATATTGATATCCATATCCATTTAAGAAAGATTCAGTTCTATTTGCAAATCTAATTTCTTGGCCTAAAAAAACATTAAAAATATGTTTTTCAGTGATGGATTTATTAAAATTGATTTGATGTCTTCCATAATAATTCACCAATTTATCATCATTTCTTTTATAAATACCACCTTGTGGTAAAACTACCACGGGTTCAGCTTCTGGATCGTCAGGATCTTGATATAAATATTTATTTGCAGCTCTTATGATGGAAGACCCTGCAGCACGATAGGCATTTGCTTGATTTGAAGTTTCATAGATCTTATTTTCTCTACTTGAATTTACATATCTTATTGTACCTAATACGTCATAGGTTAGATTCTTATTAATTCTATATTGTAATTCAGATTGAAACTTTAAATCTAATTGATTAATATCTAAGGTATTGTTTACAGCTTCATGAAGAATATTAAATGGTGCAAAATCTCTTTTAAAATATTCTAAATTTCCATTTTGATCATATGCGGTTAACGCCCTGCTTGTATTAAGAGCATAGCTAAAAGGATTGATATCAAAATCTCTGTCATATCTACCTTGAAAAGCATTATTTACTCTGTCTTGAGAACCTGGAGCCTTTTGTTCCCTTATAGACCCCACCATAATAAAGGCAGCAGATATTTTGTTGCTTAATTTATAATTTGCTCTCATTGTTGCGGTATATCTTCGAACTTTATCGGCTATGGACCAGCCACTATCATCATAAATAGAAGTAGAAAAATAGTATTGTGAACTTTCTGTTCCAGAATTAATACTTAGAGAATGCTCTTGAGTTAATGAATTTCTAAATAATAGATTAAACCAATCCGTATTTTCTGAAGCATACCTCTGAAGAAAATTTGATTTTGCATCAATGGTATTTTCTAATCCAAACGTTTTACTTATTGGGTCATAAGTACTAATCAGATCATACATTTTTCCATAAATACCCGAGTTGGAACGCCTTGACACATCGCTATAGGTCAGCCAACCTTTTCTTTCTAATTCGGAATAAACTCCCATTTGTTCATTCGAATTCATAATATTATACGTATTATAAGTTGGCCTTAAAGTAAGGTTCATATTGTTGGAATAGCTAATAGTTGTTGGCTGCACCCTTCCTTTTTTGGTGGTAATTACTACTACCCCATTCATAGCTCTTGCACCGTATAATGCGGTTGCTGAAGCATCTTTTAATATTTGAAAACTTTCAATATCGTCAGAATTAAGGCCAGCTACAGCAGAACCCAACAAGGTATTGGCGTTTCCAGATGCTAAATCATCATTGGAAATGTTAACAACATCTTCTAAAACCACGCCGTCAATTACCCAAAGTGGTTTATTTTCTCCATTGATAGAAGTTGCTCCTCTAATCCTAATTTTTGGAGCTGAACCAAATGTTCCAGATACGTTTTGAACAGAAACTCCAGAAGCTCTACCTTCCAACATTCGACTTACATCTATGGTACCCGCTAATTTTATTTCATCGCCTTTTAATTTTACAGCTGCACCTGTAAATTGCGCACGGTCAATTTTTTGATAACCACTTACTACCACTTCATCTAAAGCACGTATGTCAGAAATTAAAATTACATCTATTTGTGTTTTTTTATTTACTGCTATTTCTTTAGAAACATAACCAATCGAAGAAAAAACCAGGATTGCTCCTTCTTTGACTTTAATAGTGTAGCTTCCGTTTGCATCTGCAATTGCTCCATTACTTGTCCCTTTTTCACGAATTGCTGCACCAGGAATAGGGCTGGAGACATTATTTTCATCAATTTCAGTAATTTTTCCTGAAATGGTAACATCCACATAATTAAATGAATAAGCACCATTAGAAATTAAAACACTGAAAATGAAAATTATTGGAATTATAAAATTCGTAATTTTAGATTTTGGAGTATAAATTGTCATTGTGAAAAAGGTTATTCTAATCGTTTTTAATGTATTAAAATTAGGAATGCAATTGGTAATAGCGTAATAATAACAAAATGTTGAACGAAAATGTATATTATTTCTTTACAAACAAATATAGAAATAAAATTATCTAAAAAACTTTTGTCTATAAAATAAAATCTTTTCAAAACAGAAATAACTAGTCGAGAATAAATTTTTTACTTCCTATTTCATTTTAAATTTTTGAAATACCTTTTGAAATGGATAAATTCTAATAAATAGCTTTCATTTTTTATTACTGTCAAACGGCTAAATAAAATCTCATTTGTATAATTACCTAAATATTAAGCCCTTACAGGGCTTTTGATTTAAAGGGGGTATTTTTTGTTACAAATATTAATCCTTTCGGATTTTCCCATGCGGGATTATTGATTATCAGTTACTTAACATC
>JANNWE010000507.1:0-2193 GCA_031414675.1 Cytophagaceae bacterium | reverse complement strand
ACTTTTACAGTTGGCAATTTCACAAGAAGCATAATAGGTAGTATTAGCAATTGGGCTTTGCGAAAAACCCTCGATTTCCATAAGATCAACACCTTCGAAATATTGATATCCAACCATATTTAAATCAATATTTTTAGGTGTATTTTTGCGGAACGCCGCCCGATTGTTCTTTTGTGTGATTTTTTATCAATAAAACGATGCCTTTAGTTTTCGTCTTCATCAATAATATTACTAAGTTTTTTTTCTATTTCTGTATCGCATGCTGTAATTTTTGCTTGAATGATTTTGTACATATCAAACTCTTGCTGTAGTGCAAATAAATATTCCATTCTCCCATTAGTCTCTAAAGCTCGTGCGATTTCAGCTTCTGATTTTCTACAGTTTCCGTGTCTGAGTTCGGCCAGTTTTTCAGGTTTTGTTTCGCCTTTGCAAATAGCCTCAATAATTGCCAATCCAGTAAGGCCGCAAATGTCATTTACCACAACGTCAAGCCTTAAGTTTAACAATCTCAGATACTTTTGCATCTTCTTCTGAGTACTGGCGGCCATATCCAAAAGATTTGCTCTGTGACGACAGTAGGTTCTTAATTGTTCTGTAGCTTCATCAGGCAGAAAACTACCAGATAATAGGCCAATTGAATGTAATTTTTGAGTCCAAGCACAATCTTGAATGTCAGTTTTTCGACCTTTGATGTTTTTGGTAAACTTACCATTACAAAGGATTACCTGAAAACCATGAGCCAAAAGCACCGCATAGTGTGCTTGCCAATAGGTTCCTGTACTTTCCATAGCAACTGTGGTAATTTTGTTCTCTGCTAGCCAATCGGCCATGGCTTTAAGAGGTCTTCATTAAAGACTCCAAACTCTCGGATGTCTTTCTCTTTTTGCCCAATAGAAACCCAATGACTTCTACTACCTATGTCAATCCCTGATGCATGAGGATTAACACTTTCCATGGAAAGTGAATCAACTTTTTGATCCATAAAATTTGAGATTTTAATTAATAAAATACTCATTGAGAGTGCTCTTTTGGAATAACAAATATTCTGAACGGGGTTTCCGATAAACCTGAACCGCCACTTAAGTTATGACACACACTCCAACCAGGATTGCACTCGTGCTTCCCGATGGTTATTGGGAGCAACAGTTTTAAAATCAGCCTTGCAATGAGTGCTCAAATTTAAAGATTTGTTTGACAAGTGCTTCCACGTTAGCATACTAAGTTAATGGGCGAGGCTTATATTCTGGATTCCAGCTAACGTAGCCCGACTATCGTATCCCTGTATCAATATCTATTTCAAGGCTTGTAGTTTTGTTTTTTTCGATTTTAATAGTTTTCGGGAAAACTCTTTTTGTGAAAAAGGTTTCGGGCTTAACATTTAATTCATATTCTCCAACAATAATATCCGTACTCTTCATTACGCCATTTGTGCCATTATAAGTCAATTGTTTTTCCATAACCTGCTTACTTGTTTTTGTGTCTGTTACGGTAAACGAGTATGTTTCATAGATTTTCCTAATATCATCAGCGGGTCTGTTACAAGGTTCAGTCGGACAAAGTGGGCCTATTGTTACTTTTATGTCTAACGAACCAGTATCTGGCAAAACGGTTTCACTCGCACAAGCTATCAAAAATAGAATTGATAAACTCGAAAGTACAAAAAATTTATTCGCTTTCATTTGAATATGATTTTGTTATATACCTAATGATACTATTTTAACTAAAATGGTTGGAAACAGTAAAATATTAATAACTGCACCCTTCTATTTTTTCTTTAAATACAGCCCCTGCACTTGTGCTGATACTGGTAGTTGGTGTTGATGTAAGGGAAATTGACTTACCCGCTTTATACGTTTTACTTCCAATGGTTGTACGTGTTTTTAAACTTAGGTGGTATCAACTGAATGGCATCATCCATCACATTTTGGTGAGCGGGTTTACTTAATCGCTCCATTTTAAGAAACCATTGCAAAGAGATTTTTGGTTCTATCACCGCCCCAGTTCTTTCTGAAGTGCCAACGTTTGATTTATAGTCTTCCACTTTTACCAAATTGCCGGATTCTTCCAACATCTTGATGATTTTTTTTCTGGCAACAAACCGATCCTCCCCTACTAAAACCTGAGCTTTTTCATTAAGTTTTCCATCGTCAGTTAAAATATCAATTACCTCCAATTTGTGTTTTTCACCTAAAG
>JANNWE010000506.1:0-2067 GCA_031414675.1 Cytophagaceae bacterium | reverse complement strand
GCAGCAGACTTCACACTTTCGACGAATACACACACGCACCCCTTACAAGAGAAGATTTTTTAAGTCGTTTGGCAAAATTGGCGGGTGGTACCGCTGCGGCCATGGCTATTTTGCCCGCCTTAGAGGGGAAATATGCATTTGCAAATAAAGTCTCTGAACAAGACGAAGATTTAAAAATAGAAGACATCAGCTACCCTTCGAAAAATTGCACGATGAAAGGCTATTTGGTAATGCCCAAAAATGCAAAAGGCAAGCTAGGCACCGTTTTGGTGATTCACGAAAATAGGGGCTTAACGCCACACATTAAAGATGTAACTCGTAGAATAGCCAAAGCAGGGTATATTGCCTTGGGAATAGATGCACTTTCTCCTTTTGGGGGAACGCCCGCCAACGAAGACGAGGGCAGAGCTTTGTTTCCCAAATTAGATGCAAAACAAAATTTAGAAAATTTAATCAGTGGCTTTGGGTACTTAAATGAGCTAAAAAATAGCAACAAAAAGACGGCATGTGTAGGTTTTTGTTGGGGTGGAGGCATGGTAAACGACATTGCGGTAAATTATCCAGAACTAGACGGTGGTGTAGCATATTATGGTCGTCAGGCTGCTGCAGCTGATGTACCCAAAATAAAAGCCAAGCTATTGCTACAATACGGAGGCCTAGACGAACGTGTAAATGCAGGAATACCCGCTTATGAAGAAGCGCTAAAAGCCAATAAAATAGATTATAAAGTGTATGTATATGAAGGGGCCCAACATGCTTTTAACAACGACTCTTCGCCAGCCCGATATAATCCTGAAGTGGCTAAGCTGGCTTGGGAGAGAACATTAGCTTTATTTGCAGATGTTTTAAAGTAAAGTTTAAAGGGTGGGATTTTTTATGTACTTAACAGGCTTTGGGGTGTTTCTGTATAAACTCGTAAATAAGGATTTTTTTTCTGATTATGAGTTAAAAAAAGTTATAGTGGTGCCAACCTTTTGCAGCTAAAAGAGGTTGGCGTCCCGAGGCTTCGGGATTGGAGCACAAAACTGTCTGCTACCGCTTGACTTGATACGAAGCATAAAGCTTAATTTTACAATTGAACTGCCAATTTCTTGTAGCTGCTGTTAGCAGAGATTGTGCTTCTTGTCAACTGTCGGTACACACCGTTCCACAATTCAATTCTTTGTTTTAATGAACGTATAACTGATTCTTCTGCTTCTTTCCAATATTCTTCGTTGTCATTGCAAAGATTGGATGTCATTTGTATAGCAAGATGGCTATGGTGGTCGCCATCAACTTCAATGTGCCTTTCAATATAATATTTAAAAATAGATATATCGTCTGGAAAGTTTTTATGTATTTCATTAATAATGGAAATAAACATACCTGGGATGAGGTCTTCACGTCCAAAAGTGAAAATAGCTGATTGCAAATAATCTTTTCCGCTTTCAATAACTTCAAACGTAAAGTCTACAAAATCTCTTGCCTCTTTTGGAGTTTCTGAGGACAAATAAGCGGAGTTAAAGTCGCCAGTATTTTTTAATACATCTGTAAAGACTTCAATTTTAGACGTGTCCGCTCCACATTGTTTCATAGCATCAAGATATAATTCAAAATGACTTTTCCTTATGCCATTTAGGTCTAGGTCCGATTCTTCACCACAGACAATTTCGTTAATGAGATATCTTGTGTCTGCCATTCCTTTGGGAAACCAAGGAACAGATGTGCATGTTAAGTTGCCTTGTAGCGTTTTTAATAAAGACATAAAGTCCCAAACAGCGTAAACGTGGAATTGCATAAATACTTTTAAGTCGTCTATGTTTTTAATTGCTGAATAAACTTTATGATTAATAATCTCCTGTCTTAAGGGTTCAATTGTCTTTTTAATTTTTTCAATTTGCGGAGTCATTATTGCTTTTTTTTATTAGATAACATTTTAAATTAGCTTATGTTTGAATTACTATGATTTCGTTTTTTAATATTTGTGCCTCCCGTTGTTAGACATCTTCCTGATATTGAAGCAAGTACCGATAGCTATAGGTAGTGGATTTTCAATCCGAGTATAATAATTTGAAGTTTAAATTTAAT
>JANNWE010000505.1:0-7637 GCA_031414675.1 Cytophagaceae bacterium | reverse complement strand
AAACTTTAATTAAGTTAAAAAAGCAATTTATTTAATTTTAATTAAAGCGAAATCAATTAATCAAAAATAAGTAAAAACCTATATTTATACTCTTAAAAAGCAATAAAATTTTAGACTTAGTAGTAAAACTGTTTTAGTATTTGTAGAATGTTAAAAACATAAAAAGAATTAAAGCGTTGAAATTCGCTATTCTAACCAAATTTCCATTGCAACATCGGCTCTTGCGTAAGGAGAAGAGAAATTTTTTAACTGAATAAATCCAAGTTTTTTATAAAGTGAAATTGCTGAAAGTAGACTTGAATTTGTCTCTAAATAGAATCTTTTAGCGCCTAATTCTTTGGCTTTTGTTAATGCAGCTTCTCCTATAATATAACCAATTCCAATGCCTCTTGAATTTTCTGTAACACCCATTTTACATAGTTCAAAACTCTGATTTTCAATTATTTTTAATGCTGATGTTCCAATGAACTTCCCATCATTTTGGGCTAATAGAATTACTCCACCATGATTTAAAAAATATTTTTCTGGATTTTCAAGGGAATCTATGTCCCCTTTCTCAACCGTAAAATATTTTTCAATCCATTCATAATTAATTTGCTTAAAAGCTAGTTTGTGAGCTTCGTCTTGCGGGTCTAGTTCAATTATTTTAACCATTTATTTCAATTATTACAATGGGTCAAATTTAGAAACAAAGCGCTTAAAATCTAAATAATTATGACAGTTAAGCTCAGTTGGAAAAGAAATTAAATGTAAATCATGAAGAAATTAATCATAATTTTCTTAAATTGTAACGCTATTAGAAACCTTGTAAAATGACAAATAAAAAATTCGCTTTAATATTTTCTCTTCTGCTTTTTTTAGGATTTGCTTATTTGAATAGTGGCTGTAGTTTAGATCCTAAAATAGACTATAGTACCCAAGTCAAGCCCATTTTAAACAAACATTGTATCGCATGCCACGGTGGTGTGAAAAAACAAGGTGGCTGGAGTTTACTTTTTGAAGAAGAAGCCTTGGCAAAAACCAAATCAGGAAAATTTGCCATTGTGCCAGGAGACGCTTCATCTAGCGAAATGATTAAAAGGCTTCACCATAAAGATCCAGAAGAAAGAATGCCTTATCAAAAAGAACCTCTAATGGAAGATGAAATATCAATTCTAACAAAATGGATAAATCAGGGAGCTAAATGGGGGGAGCATTGGGCGTATAAATCGTTGGCCAAACAAGAAGTGCCTTCAGAATCTTCAGACTGGATTCGAAACAAAATAGATAATTTTATTCTTTCAAAAGCGAAAGAAAATGGCTTAAAAACATCAAAACAAGCGGATCCTATTACATTAAGTAGAAGAGTTAGCTTAGATTTGGTAGGTTTTCCTTTAAGAAACAAGGCCGAAGCATCTTTTATCAAAAATCCAAGCGAGAAAAATTATGAAAACTATGTAGATCATCTTTTGTCTTCTCCTCAATTTGGAGAAAAATGGACTTCCATGTGGTTAGATTTGGCTAGATATGCCGATACAAAAGGATATGAACGAGATGATTCAAGGAATATTTGGCGTTACCGAGATTGGCTCATAACTGCTTTTAACAAAGATATGCCATATAACCAATTTATAACAGAACAATTAGCCGGAGATCTTTTGCCAAATCCAACTGAAAACCAATACATAGCCACTGCTTTTCACCGAAATAGTATGACAAACGATGAAGGAGGCACAGACAACGAGGAGTTTAGAACAGCGGCAGTAATAGATAGAGTTAATACTACATGGGAAACTCTCATGGGAACTACTTTTGCTTGTGTACAATGTCATAGCCATCCATATGACCCTTTTAAACACAATGAATACTATAAGTTTATGGCCTTTTTTAATAATACTAGAGATGAGGATACTTTTGATGATTACCCAAAAATTCGTCATTTTGATTCAACTCAGCTTGTGAAATTGTATAGTTTAGAAAATTGGTTAGGAAAAAATGTAAATAATGTGGAAAAGAAAAACATAATAAATTTTATTAAAACTTTCCAGCCAAGCTACAATTCTCTTACATGTGATGAATTTGTAAATGCCGAACTTTCTGACACCAAATGGCTTGCAATGAGAAACCACGGGGTTGCTAGATTAAAAAATGTAAACTTAAGCGGCAAAAATAGTTTGATGCTTCGTTTAAAAATTTATTTACCCGGAGGTTCTCTTTTAGTTAAAAAAGACCATATTAATGGTGAACTTGTTGCTAGAATTCCTGTAAATAAAGTGAAACCAGAAGGAGGCTGGCAGATTGAAGAAGTGCCTCTTTTAATTAAAGAGGGAAAACACAATTTGTTTTTTACGTATCAAAACAATGCTTTAGCAGATCCAAACAAAAGTGGCGTTCAGTTTGACTGGTTTTATTTTAATGAAGAATTCCCCAAAAATAAATCTCCAGAATATGTGGCTCAAAAACAAAATTATTGGGATTTAGTAAACGCTTCAACTCAAGCAACCCCAATTATGGTAGAAAACACAAATGATCTTTTTCGAAAAACTCAGGTTTTTAACAGAGGAAGCTGGCTTTCTAAAGGAGAAGAAGTGAACCCAAATGTTCCTCAATTATTTGGTAGCTTAGAAAAGAATTCACCAAGAAACAGACTTGGACTTGCCAATTGGATGACATCCCCTAAAAATCCTTTAGTCGCACGTACACTAGTTAATCGCCTTTGGGAACAACTTTTCGGTGTAGGTTTAGTGGAAACCTTAGAAGACTTAGGTTCACAAGGTGCAAGTCCCTCGAATAAAGAATTATTAGATCACTTAAGTTATTCTTTTATACATGATTACAAATGGAGTGTAAAAAGATTATTAAAAGAAATGGTGATGTCAGCCACGTATCAGCAAGATTCTAAGATAAGCAAAGAAGGATTAGATAAAGACCCAAGTAATAAATTTTTAGCACGTGGTCCACGTGTGAGGCTTTCAGCCGAACAAGTTAGAGACCAAGCATTGGCCGTTTGTGGAGTGTTAAGTCCCAAAATGTATGGAAAGCCAGTAATGCCATTTCAGCCGCAAGGTATTTGGCTTTCACCATATAATGGGGCAAAATGGAAAAAATCAGTAGGAGAGGATCAATATAGGAGGGCAATTTATACCTTTTGGAAACGAACTAGCCCATATCCAAGTATGCTAAGTTTTGATGGTGTAGGTAGAGAAATTTGTGCCTCACGTAGAATACGAACCAACACACCACTTCAAGCATTGGTAACCTTAAATGATTCAGTTTATATAGACCTATCCAAAAAGTTGGCTTCTAATTCTTTTAAATTTAAACAAGAAAAAGAAAGCATAAAAAAAGCCTATAGAATGGTTACAGGAAAAGATATATCTAAAGCGAAGTTAAATAGTCTCTCACATCTATATTCTACTTCAATTGCTCAATACAAACTTAAACCGGAATTGGCGAGATTGCTTTCTTATGGAAGAAAAGAAGAAGAAATCATTTCTTTTGCAGGAATGGTGTTAGTATGTAATTCAATATTAAATCTTGATGAAGTAATAACTAAAAGCTAATATGTCCTATCTAAATGATAAAATATTAATAGAAGCCTTTAAAGCTCAATTACAGAGGGAAACAAGAAGAAATTTTCTCAAAGAAAGCTTTTTAGGCTTAGGTGGATTGGCAATGGGGAGCTTATTGTCTTGTGAAAACAATTCAAAAAAGAATGATGGGCAAACGGTTTTTGACCCAAAAAATCCACTAGCCCCCAAAGTGCCTCATTTTGCACCCAAAGCTAAATCGGTTATTTATCTTCACATGGCAGGTGCTCCTTCGCAACTAGAGCTTTTTGATTATAAGCCCGAGCTCATGAAACTCGATGGACAAAACTGCCCTCCATCTTTTCTTGAAGGCAAAAAATTTGCTTTTATTCGCGGTGTTCCTAAAATGTTAGCTTCGCCAGCGGTTTTCAAACAACATGGGCAATCAGGTGCATGGATTAGTAACTATTTGCCACATCTTAGTACCGTAGCGGATGAACTCAGTTTTCTAAAAGCTGTAAATACTGAACAATTTAATCATGCTCCCGCTCAACTGCTTATGCATACAGGACACGCTAGGCTTGGTCGCCCAAGTATGGGGGCTTGGGTTACCTATGGATTAGGAACCGAAAATAGTGATTTACCTGGTTACGTAGTGCTTACTTCTGGTGGAAATAATCCCGATGCGGGTAAAAGTATTTGGGGGGCCGGATTTTTACCATCCGTGTATCAAGGGGTACAATGCAGGTCTGTTGGAGACCCAGTTTTGTACCTTAACGACCCTGAAGGAATTAATCGGGATTTAAGAAGGGCTTCTATTGATGCAATAAATCAAGTAAACCAGTTAGAACATGATGAATATGGTGATCCAGAGATCTTGAGCCGAATAAGTCAGTACGAAATGGCATATCGTATGCAAATTTCGGTGCCTGAGGTTATGGACATAAAAGATGAACCGGCCTATATTCATGAAATGTATGGCACAAAACCTGGGGAGGCGTCTTTCGCTAATAATGTGCTTTTAGCAAGGAAATTAGTAGAAAAAGGAGTGCGTTTTATACAACTTTTTGATTGGGGTTGGGATACCCACGGAAATGTAGCAAGTGGGTCTATTGATGCTGGGCTTGAAAACAAATGTCGTGATACCGATAAAGCTACTACGGCCTTATTGTTGGATTTGAAGCAAAGGGGCCTTTTAGAAGATACATTGGTGGTATGGGGCGGAGAGTTTGGTCGCACACCCATGGCAGAAAACCGGGAAGGAAAGCCAAATGCATTTAAAGGCCGAGACCATCACGCAGAAGCTTTTACCATGTGGATGGCTGGTGGCGGAATAAAAAAGGGAGTTACTCATGGGGAAACTGATGAAATGGGTTACACGCCAATTTCGGGAAAAGTGAACCCACACGACATTCAAGCAACCATATTAAATCAACTCGGTTTTGATCATGAAAAACTTACCTATGAGTTTCAAGGTCGAAACTACAAACTTACCGACTTAGAAGGAAAAGTGATTCGAGAGGTGGTTTCCTGATATTAACTTAATTTCAAAAAAATCTTCTATAATTAAAAAATGAAGAATCATACAATTATCTTAGGTTTTGGTGCCCAGTGAAGTTTAATGGGATTGAAAAATTTCGATATAAATTATACGTATTTTTAATTTATAGGTATATCATTAATCCTTATTTTAAGAGAAAATAATCTCAAATCCGCCATTTTTTGGCTCAAGTGATTTTATTGGGGAGCATTTGAATTGTTTATATATTTGGGGATGGAAAATCAGCTTTTATCTCAATTTTTACCATCGGGTATTTTGGATTATTTTGATGTAGATTACTACTGCACCTTTTGTTATTTAAAGACTCGTGAGGAAGGGTTTTTGATACATTTAAATGAGAAGAATATAGTTCCTTGTGAATATATTAGCAGTGAATACGAGTCTAAAGGATTTATGAATGCTGTTGTGATACAAGATTTTCCAATTCGGGGCAAACTTTTATACCTGAGTATTCGTAAACGTCGTTGGCGAAAGAAACTTGATAAGAATCAAATTATCTTTAGTGATTTTAAATTTTTAGCCGATGGGACGCATATGACAGCAGATCTCTCGGCTTTTTTAAAAGATACAGGTAGAGACCCGAGTAGATACGATATCGAATATCTGTAGCTATTACGGTATAAATTCAAATACTTTTAGGAAACATTATAAACGGCAGCTTAGTGATTTTCATTCTTGGAGCCAATATAAGCATTGTGACCAATATATGATTTTTGAGGAAAATATAGGTCCCAGACTTAGTATAGATGAAGTGGCACTTTCAAAAGGAGAGTTATACACCCTCGTAACAAATAAAGATGGAAAAGGCAAGAAAAACACTATTGTGGCTTGTATTGAGGGCACAAAAGCCGGCAATATTACAAATGTATTAAATAAAATACCTGTGAAATTGAGAGCAGAAGTTACCGAAATAACCTTAGACATGGCAAGAAATATGGAAGCTGCTTGTAAAGAATCATTCCCAATGGCGACTTTAGTAACAGATCGATTTCATGTAGTAAGATTGGCTCAACAAGCTATGCAAAACATCAGAATAAAGCTAGGATGGAAAGAATTAGACATAGAAAATAAAAAAATTAAAGAGGCTAGAAGCAAAAAAACCACCTATAAACCTAAACTACTCAGCAATGGTGATACCCCTAAGCAGCTATTAACTAGATGTAGATATGTACTAGCTAAAAAAGAAACTACATGGACTACAAGTCAAAAAGAAAGAGCTCAGATTACATTTGAAAAATATCCAGAACTAGAAAAAGCCTATAAACACACAATGGACCTTAGAAATTGCTATGAAAATAGATTCAAAATAGACGCTATGATAGCTTTTAAAAACTGGATTGACAAAACAAAAAAAAGTGAATACCAGGACTTCAATACTGTAGCCAATACAATAGAAAATAATTATAATAATATACTAAACTACTTCAATAATAGAAGTACAAATGCATCTGCAGAATCATTCAACTCAAAAATAAAACTATTCAGAGCCAATCAAAGAGGAGTTGTTGATACTAAATTTTTCTTATTTAGACTTATGAAATTATTCGCCTAATCCCCAATAAAATCATGTGACCCCATTTTTTACCTATAAAACATGATTTTACATAAATACAATCCAAACTGGATTCCTAACTTTAATAAAGTAAAAGAAAAAATATTGGGAGCCCTATGGCCTTTAAAAGTATCAATTCTTCATATTGGAAGTACTTCCGTTCCTGGCTTATCTGCCAAGCCAATAATAGATATAGATTTGGTGTATACTACAAATATTGGATTTGAAGAAATAAAAAATGGTTTAGAGAAAATCGGGTATTTTCATAACGGAAATCAAGGAATAGATAATCGAGAAGTTTTTAAAAGAAAAAAGGGAATTAATTTGGATAGGAATCTGGATGGCATTAGTCATCATCTTTACGCTTGTCCTGAAGGAAGCAAAGAATTAGAAGGGCATCTTTTATTTAGAGATTACTTAATTTCAAATACCAAAGCTCGACTCCAATATCAAAATATAAAGATTCAATTGGCAGAAGATGCTGGGCAAGACCGAAAAGTATATGCGGAATTGAAAGAGTTAGAGGCAAAGGAATTTATAAATGAATGTATTTTGAAAGCAAAAACATTTTGATTTCTACAAATAATTTACTCAAGTATTTGTAAAATAATTAATCCAATTTTTTATAAAAATGAATTTTTTCGCAGAAAATTTATGTTTCAATTGGGAAAATTCGAACTGAATTTTCACAAATCAAGAATAAATTAGTGCATTCGTGGCCTAAAAATATCTAATCCCTTTAAAGATTGCTTCTTTTCATGAAGGCTTTCATTACGGTTTCGTTTCCTTTTCATAAGCAAACCTTTACACCTTCCGTACCCCTGTATTGCCACCACCATTTAAAGTTAGGCTTACTGGCACATTTTGTTTCCAAGCCCCTCTTGTAAAATCTGGAATATCGACCGTTTTTCCCCTTTTGGCAACAGACATTTCACTAGCATGAGCCACAGAACTCCAAGCAGCAGCATCATAAACGTCTTGATCTAATGGCAAACCATTTCTAAGGTTATCTATC
>JANNWE010000504.1:0-1543 GCA_031414675.1 Cytophagaceae bacterium | reverse complement strand
ACCCGCTTTTTTACGATTCAATACCCTTGCCCCACTCGACGATTTTATAAAAAAAGATACTTCATTCGATATAAATGACTTCTTTCCCTTGTTTCGTGATGCTTATAAATACAAAAACCAATTCTACGGTTTTGCGAAAGATTTTAATACTTATGTACTTTTTTATAACAAAGAAATGTTCGAAAAAGCGGGGATTAAAAGCCCCCCTACCAATTGGAAAGAATTAGAAGAAACAGCAAAGAAACTAACTATTGATACGAATGGCGATGGCAAAATAGACCAATATGGCTTAGTGATTGAGCCTGTTTTTGAAATGTTGATGCCTTTTGTTTATCAAAATGGAGGTGAACTGCAAGATAAAGCCGGTGATCCGCTGGTGAACCAACCTAATTTTTTGGGAGCATTGAACTTCTATTATGGACTTTATAAAAATAAAATTGCTACTATTCCAACTGATGTAGGTGCTGGCTGGAATGGCGATGCTTTTGGGCGAAAATCAGCTGCAATGGTTATTTCTGGCGGTTGGCTGATTCCTTATTTAAAGGAAGGTTATCCAAAAATAAAATATGCCGTAACCACGCTTCCAGCTGGGAAAACAATGGCAACTTTGGCATTTTCAACGGCTTATGTGATTCCAAAAGAAGCAAAACATCCTGAGAATGCTTGGAAAATGCTTTCTTATTTTGCGGGTAAAGAAGGCATGACGAAGTGGACTTCCACGGGTTTGGCTTTTCCTACACGAAAGAGTGTGGCAGAAGCTAATGGTTTTTATACGCATCCCACCTATAAAATTTTTATGGAAAGTGTATCTTTTGCACGCCCACTTTTTGTAAGATATTCAGAACGCTGGTATGACGAAGCCAACGCCTCTTTGCAATCAATATTTTACGGTGGCGTGAAACCAGAAGAAGCTATGAAAAATTTAGAGCCAAAATTGATGAAATTGAAACTGAAAGATTGAAAATAGATAATTCAAATTTTTATGAAATCAAATCAAAGGAATGAAATTTAAAAATACCAACCAAGAGCAAACTTTCTGGGCATTCATTTTTCTGGTAGTGCCACTCATTTTGCTTAGTATCTTCGTATTTTTCCCGATTATTTTTGCTTTTATTGTTAGTTTTTACGACTGGAATTTGCTTCTACCTGATAAACCTTTTATTGGTTTGGCAAATTATATAGAAGTATTGAAAGACCCTGTTTTTATGAAGGCGGTCAAAAATACGGTGATTTATACGATGGGGGTTGTCCCAACTCAGACCCTATTGGCTTTGTTTTTGGCATTTATGATGAACCGAAAGTTTAAAGGAAGAACCTTTTTTCGAGTTGCTTTCTACTTACCCGCCATCACGTCTTCGGTAGTTACTTCCATAATTTTTGTTTGGATTTATTCAAGGCCAGGTTTGTTAAATTATCTGCTAAGTCAAATCGGCATCAATTCTGAAATAGATTGGTTGACCAATCCTAATACAGTTTTGTTTTCAATAATGGCTTTAAACATTTGGACAACTTCAGGCTATTTTATGATTTCGTTTTTGGCTGG
>JANNWE010000503.1:0-2996 GCA_031414675.1 Cytophagaceae bacterium | reverse complement strand
AGATATTAAAAAGAATAGAGGACAGAAGAATATTTACCTATTCAATGAACAACAAAGATGCGGATATATCTGTTTCAAATAAAAACGAAGATAGGAAATCAGAACGATTTGGAGATAAACCCAAATTCGCTTCAGAATTGCCTAGAGATTTTGACAATCAGAAGAAATTTGATAGTCCAAAAAAGGAAATAGACGAGCGTCAAGTAGGTGCAAAAAGACAGCCCACATTTGACGAAGAAAAAATGAAAAAGCAACTTCCACCCAAAGTTCTAAAAAAAGTGGAAGCCGTAAAGTCAAAATATGAGACGATACGCCTCAACAGATACATTGCAAACTCAGGCCTTTGTTCTAGACGAGAAGCGGATGATTTTATCTCAAGCGGTCAAATTACCGTAAATGGAAAAACTATTACCGAAATGGGCTACCAGGTACAAGGTTCAGATGTGGTAAAATATGGTAGAAAAATTTTGAATAGAGAAAAACTAGTATATGTATTGCTAAATAAACCAAAAGACTTTTTAACAACCACAGAAGACCCAGAAGGCAGAAAAACCGTGATGGATTTAGTAAGTAAAGCTTGTGAAGAACGTATTTATCCAATTGGAAGACTAGATAGAGCAACTACAGGTTTATTACTCCTTACCAATGATGGCGAACTTGCAGATAAACTTTCTCATCCTTCCAACAACATTAAGAAAATTTATCAAGCAGAAATAGACAAACCAATTACTCAAGCAGATTTTGACAAGATTTTAGAAGGGGTAGACTTAGAGGATGGTCTGGTAAAAGCCGACGATTTATCTCTAATTACTCCTGATGCAGAAGTAATTGGAATAGAAATTCATTCTGGAAAAAACAGAATAGTAAGAAGGATTTTTGAACATCTAGGATATGAAGTCACAAAATTGGATAGGACAACCTATGCTGGCCTTACCAAAAAAGATTTACCCAGAGGTAACTGGAGGTTTTTAACTGAAAAAGAGGTGATTAGATTAAAATATTTGATTTAAATTTTTATAACTTTACAAAAACATTAAAATAACAATTATGGAAGAAAGTAAAAAAAACATGGAAGAGCAAGCTGCTGATTCAACAGCAAAAGCAGTTTCATCTGAAAAATTAACAGAAGAGACTGGAGACGCCACAGCTGATTTAATTTCTGATATTAAAGAAGGAACCATGGACAAACTAGCTGATGCAAAAGAAAAAGCTACAGAAATTGCTGGCGAAGCTTCGGCTGCCTTTAATTCAGCGAAAGAAAAGGTTTCAGAAATGATAGATACTGATAAAATAAAAGTAGAAGCTGCAGAAAAATTTGCCGATGTGAAGGAAAAAGCCACAGAACTAGCAGGAGAAGCTGCCGCTGCCTTTAACACTGCAAAAGAAAAAGTTTCAGAAATGATAGATACTGATAAATTAAAAGCTGAGGCAGCTGAAAAAATTGCAGAAGCTAAAGTAATTGCCGGAAATATAGCAGGAGAAGCTACCGAGGCTTTTAATTCTGCAAAAGCAAAAGTAACTGAAATGGTAAATTCAGAAAGCATTGCTGATTTTAAAAATGAGGCTGCAGAAAAATTGGAAGATTTAAAAGTTGATGCAGAAGAGGCAATGAACAAAGCTAAGGATAAAGCGAATGAATTAGCAGTAGAAGCTGAGGAAGCCGTTCAAGCAGTAGCTACAAAAGCAAAAGGCTTTTTTGCTCGATTATTTGGCAAATAACATTGGATAATTACATAAAAAAAAACGCTAATTCTAAATTAGCGTTTTTTTTATGCCTTAGATACGATTAAACCTTATAAAAAACCTCTTTATGTGTTTGCAATTTCTTTATTCCAGAATTATCATGGCTGAAATTTAAAAAATCACCAATAATAATTGATAAAAATTTTACACCTATATTTTTAAAAGAAACAGATAAAACTTCGAAAAAATTTCTTTCATGCTCTAGGTAATCATTTTGAAATTTTGAAACTTTCCTAATTTCTTTCTTTACAACTTTTGAATCCGAATAACTTTTTTTTATAATTCTTTTACTTTCCACTAAACCTGCAGAATAAGAATTTAAACTAGCAAAAAGAACAAAAATTAGAACCAATAACTTTTTCATAAGATACATATTTTTAATAGTGCACAAAGATATAAATTAATTTTAGTATTATGCAATACAAAGTACTAAAATTTTTAATCTATTTTGATTTTTTTAGACATTGCGTCGTCTCCTTGTGCTACAATAACAAAAAAAGTGCCTTTTATGTCTTTTTTAAGCTTCATTTGCCCTACATATTCCCCCATAAATTTTTTAGTTTCAGATTTTGCCACCACATTCCCTTTAATATCTAAAACTGTAATATTGATATCGCCTTCATTTGGAGCAAAAAACCTTACATTTAAAATATCTGTTTCAGGCCTATTAGAAAAAACATCTAATGACTTAATTGTAGATTTTGAGTCGTTACCTAAAATATTATTATCCCATTCAAAAGGCTTCATCGTTTTAAACTTATATGGAATTTCCGCCAATCTATCATGAAGTCTTCCCATTTCAAATTCAAATTCTCTATTCTTACCTCCAAAAATTTCTCTGTCTCTATTAGAATAAATCCGAACATGATTATTACCCCTAGGATGATTAAATTCTTCTTCAAATTCGAAATCCTCAGCATCTCCATTCTTAATAATCACTTTTACTCTTTTATCCCCTTTTTTTGTGCTGTCTTCAAATTCATCCATAAAATTCATTTCTTTTCCATCTCTTAAATCTTTTGCATCAATTTCTTTTTCAATAACCTCCACCTTACCATTCACATTTTTCTCGATTCTTACTTTTTTCTTACCTGGTGTTTCCCCATCAGTAATTTCTGTTTTAATTTCTCTTTTAATCTCTTTTTTTTGTGCCATTACTAAATTCCCTAGCAAGGCAAACAATGCTAAAATTGTTATTTTTTTCATTTTATTAATTATTATGTTTTTACCTAAAGACAATTTTCAAATGCGAA
>JANNWE010000502.1:0-5533 GCA_031414675.1 Cytophagaceae bacterium | reverse complement strand
GGTGAAGTAAGTTCTTATGGTGGGAGTCGGGGAGTTCCTACTCCAAACATAGACAAAATAGGTAAGGAAGGCATAAAGCTTACAAATTTTAATGTTGAATACTCTTGTACACCTTCCAGAATAGCTTTAATAACTGGAAGATATGCCGCCCGTGCTGGGGATGATTATTATTCTGGCACTACTTTATGGGAAAATACCCTCGCAGAACATCTTAAAACTGTAGGTTATGCTACAGCACTATTTGGTAAATGGGATTTAGGTAGCGATAATTGGTTAGGTAAACGAGAACCTACTAATCAAGGTTTTGATGAATGGTATGGGATTCCGGGAACAAGTCATTTTTCTCAATTTACTTCTATGAAAGGATTCCCCAAAAACCAAGAAATTCCATTTATTTGGGAAGGGAAAGCTGGTCAAACTTCAAAAAAAGTTAAGCCTTTTGATTTAGAAACAAGACGAACAATAGACAGGGAATCGGCCGAAAAGAGTGTAAGTTTTATCAGAAAAAATGCAGAAGCAAATAAGCCATTCTTTTTATATTTTCCAATGACTCAATTGCATTTTCCTGCATTGCCACATCCTGATAAAACAGGTTCAACAGGTGCTGGAGATATGGGCGATGCAATGGCCGACGTAGATCATAATGTCGGATTAATTTTGAAAGAAATAGAGAGATTAGGTATTGAAAAAAACACAATTGTAATTTGGTGTTCAGATAATGGTGCAGAATTGAGAAGACCTTGGCGTGGATCTTCGGGTTCTTGGAGGGGTTTCTATAATTCAGCTATGGAAGGTGGTGTGAGAACACCTTGTGTAATACGGTGGCCTGGACGTATTAGATCAGGCCAAATATCAAACGAATTAGTGCATGAAGTCGATTTATTTGCCACAATTTTAGAAGCCGCATTGCTTCCAGAAATTATTAATTCTACAGACAGAAAAATTGATGGAATAAATCAATTGCCTTTTTTGGAGGGAAATCAGAAAAATTCAAATAGGGAAAGTGCCCTTTTTATGAACCGAAACGGAGAAGTAATGGCGGTAAAATGGCATGATTGGAAACTGTGGTATAATTTTAAAACAGAATTACCTGATTCAGAACCAGATAATGTTGTACGACTTTTCAATTTAAGAGTTGACCCTCAAGAAGAAATTGACGTAAAAGATTATTACCCTTGGGTAATTGGGATAATGGACTCCATAGTGAGGGCTTATGAAATTTCTTTAGTTAGGCATCCGAGAGTTTCTGCTCAAGCCAATGCTTTGGATCCCTATATTCCACCTCCATTAGGGTCTGGTAAGCTTATTCCCATCTATGCTAGAAAAGATAGAGCACCCATTAAAATAAGGTCAATAGCTTTGCCAAATCCAGATTTTTCAGGTGCTTGGTCCACTGCAGAGTTAAGTTCTGTTTCAGTTGTAAATCGACAAGAAGGCAATAAGATTGGAACTTTAGGGAGCGGTTGGGGTGAAAAAATTTCTATCACTCATAATGTGGAATTATTAAATGTTCAAAGAGTAGTATTTACTGCAAGGGAATTACAGCCACTTTTGAATTATCAATTCTCATTAAAAGGTGCAAACACTCAAAATACTTTAAATATGGGTCTTGGTGATATAAATCTTAATTCTACTTGTAGGTGGGAAGATAACAGATTGGTTATTTCTACTATTTTTCCGTTTCAAAATCCAAAAGATAAAACTCTTCAAAGGTGTAAAGTAATTCAAACTCTTTGGTTAGAAACCCCCACAAATGCTCCATGGGAGCCCCCATTAATAGTGGAAACTGTTGTTGAGGGTGTATTAGGAGGCATAACAACTACAAATCGAACAGTTTATAATAAAGGATATAGATAATCTACATATTGTAATTTAATCTTCCTATTGTATTGTGGGTGAATTTGTAAATTCACCCACTTAATTAAAACTTCTTTTTGAAATGGAGTTAAGCTGAATTTCGGCTAGCGTTAATATTGCCAAATAATGACCTAGTTACCATCTTTTCAAAAATTACTTTAGTGCTTTCATCTAGATTTTCTTCTACTTCTTGAAGTGCAAATTGCTGTATAGCAAGAAGGGGTAAAACAATTTGTTCCCTATAAGCTACCGACATCATACTAATTGGATCAGTTTCCATTAAAAGGGTTTGACCAGAAACCTCCAACATATTTTTTACACTTGTTTGTTGCTCCATAAACAATATTTTCCAAAATTCGCCATAAATTTTGTCGTCTTTCATATAAGAAGTAAGCGGAAAATAAGTTTTCGAAAGGGCCATCATGCTGTTCTGCATTAGAGTTTTGAAATACAAGGAGTTTTGGAATAGTGATTTTAAATCTTCCAACTGGCCTTGATCTATATTTTTTTGAATAGCTGTTCCAAATCCAAAAAAACCGGGAACATTTTGTTTTAATTGACTCCAAGAACCCACGAAAGGAATTGCTCGTAAATCTGAAAGTTTTAATTGGCTCGAGCCACTTCTTTTACTTGGCCTACTACCAATTTTTGTTTTTCCATAGTATTTTAATGGACTTTTATGCTCTAAATAGGGAACAAATTTTGGGTGATTTTTAAGTTCTAAATATTTGTCACCACCGTATTCAGCAAGTTCTTCAATTAAAGCACGTTCCTTTGGGTTTATTAATGATTTATCATCAGTAAAAACATCGTTTATTATTCCAGCGGAAAGTAGTTGTTCAAAATTAAATATGGCTTGTGGCCTTGAACCGTACATAGACGAAATAGTCTGTCCTTGAATTGTAATTTGTATTTCATTATTAGCAATACTGGGCCCTTGAGAAGCATAAAATTGGTGAGTTTTACCACCACCTCGTGCAGGTGGACCACCACGACCATCAAAGAAAACAACCTGGATATCGTTTTCTTTTGAAACTAATGAAAGACTTTCTTTGGCTTTGTAAATCTCCCAGTTTGCTTTAATATAACCCCCATCCTTCGTACCATCTGAGAAACCCAGCATTATAGTTTGAATTTTATTTCTTAGACTTAAATGTTTTTTGTAATAGGGTAAATTATACAGTTCCGTCATTGTTAATTTAGCAGCATGCAAACCTTCGATGGTTTCAAACAAAGGAACTATATCAATGGTTTTTTCTTCGGATTTTAGACCACAAAATCGGAACATAGCTAAGACTTCCAAAACCGAACAGGAAGAGGTAGAATTAGAAATTATATAGCGATGGCAAGCCTTTTGGCCACTTTTTGATTGAATTTCATGTATTACTTTTATCGTTTTAAATGTGTCTTTTACAATATCTTCTTCAAATTCTTCTTCATTTACTACCACATTAAAAGTAGTTAAAAATTTCACTTTTTCTTCATGAGACCATTCGCTATAGGGTATAGTAGATACTTTATATTTATCTACAACAGCTTGAAAAACTTTTTCATGAATACTGCTATCTTGCCTTACATCCAAGCTAGCAAAGTGTAACCCAAAAAGTTTTACTCTTCTTATAAAACGATCTAATTCACCTAGAAACATGGAGCTGTGTTTGTTTACCATTATTTCTCGTACTTCCAACAGTTGAGACAACAGGTCTTTGGCGGTCAAATCGTCATTTAAACCAAACATATTGGTATAAATTCGATTATTTATTTTGTCTAATAGAGGTATTACCCCTTTAAATGTAAATCTTCTTCTTATATCTTTGAAATGGTTGTAATAGCACTTAAGTATAGCTGTTCGGAGTTCTTTAGAAACACGTTTGGTAATTTCAGCTGTTACAAAAGGGTTTCCGTCTCGGTCTCCACCAGGCCAAAAACCCAATTCAATTATGGGCTTAAACTCATCAGTCTCTTCTAAAACATCATTATAAATCTTCTCATGTAAATAACCCAGGGCATCGTAATACACGTGTCTTAAAAAGAATATTATACTTTGGGCTTCTTCCACAGGCGTTGGTTGCTGGTCATTTATAAAAGGGGTTTTACCCAGTTGTTGAAGCAAAGAATCTATTTGGTTGATATCATTTTTTTTAATGCATTCCTCCAAATCTTGAATGATTCGCAGCACGCTATTGGGATAAAATTGGGTAGGGTGGGCGGTAAAAACTACTCTAACTTTAAAATTTCGTAGCTTTTCTCTCACCTCATCCAATTTTCCATGTTGTGTTGCTAATGCCAAAATCGAATTTATGGTACCTTTTGTATTATCAATATTTAGTTTTTCGAAAGCAGCATCTTCCACGCTATCAAATAATACAACTTGACGCTCTATGTACGTAATAAAACGGAACAATAAATCAATTTTTTCTTTTTCAGATTTAATTGAAGTATATCTCTCAAAAAAATAATTAATAATCTCTTTTGGAGTTAAGCCTTTTTCAAAGCCTTGTTTGGCACTATCGTGAAGGAAAGGCATTAAAGTGCCAATGTTTGTCATCTTGTCGTAAGGCAATCGAGAAAACAAGGTATTGAATACTAAATATTTGTTGTGAACCTCTTGAGTAAAAGTGGTTTCTTGAATAAGTTTAGACATGGTTTTGTTATTCCAAAGATTTGAAAAAATGAAAGTAAATATAACAAAATCTTGATGGACTTAATTTTTAACCAAAATAACTTATACAAAAGCATTGAAAAAATTAAATTTTCAAAATTAAATATTGATAAATTGATATTTTCTAGAATAAAGTAAAAGTTTAATCAATTAAATAACCGAAGTTGAGGATTCTGTTTTCTTATAAAAGACATGGTATTTAAGGAGGGGTAAATAAAATTTGGGAAAAATTTTTGTTTGGCAATTTTCGCGATTTGATTTAAGCTAAAAGCTAGATTTCCACTTCCCCTCATTCGATCTTTAGGTATTTTGCTCCCTAAGTTTCCTAAATGAAGATCTCTAATTTGATTTAAAATTTTGTCCGCTCTATCTGGAAAATGAGCTTTTGCCCATTGTGTAAATATAGGCTCTACGGAATCATTTAGCCTGACCATTGAATGAGAAAAACCAAATGCTCCATTTAAATAAAATTGTTCTGCTAAAGCAAAAATTTCATGGCTGTTTATAGCTGGAATTATGGGAGCAATCATACCAAAAACAGGAATGTTGTTTTCTGAAAGGATTTTCATAGCCTTCAGTTTATTATTTACAGACGAAGTTCGAGGTTCTAAAATACGTCGGGTTTCTTCGTTTAAAGTGGTAATGGACAATGCAACAGCAATTAAATTGTCTTTTCGTAATTCAATCATTAAATCCAAATCTCTAAGCAAAAGGGCATTTTTAGTAATTATACTTACGGGATGTTTATACGCTAAACAAATTTCCAGGATGGATCGAGTTAGTTTGAATTTTCTTTCCGCAGGCTGATAACAATCCGTATTTCCTGATAATGAAATAGTTGAAGGAAGGTAGTTCCGTTTTTGAAAATGTTTTTTTAACAATTCAGGTGCGGCTGGTTTATATAGAATTTTGCGTTCAAAATCTATTCCTGCATTTAATGACCAGAATTCGTGTGTAGGTCTTGCGTAACAATAAGGGCAGCCATGTTCACATCCTTGATAAGGATTTAAGGAT
>JANNWE010000501.1:0-6030 GCA_031414675.1 Cytophagaceae bacterium | reverse complement strand
TTTAATGAAAGCAGTGAAACTTGTGAGCTCGTTGGCGTGCACGTTTACATAAGAGCCCATCATCCCTACAAAACCTGTGTATAAGACCAAAATAGGCATCATACAGGTAATTGCAGTTATTCGTGTAACTACCAGATATTTAAAAGGATTGGTTCCTGATACTTCCATGGCATCTATTTGCTCGGTTACGCGCATTGACCCTAGTTCTGCACCCATGTTTGAACTTACTTTACCAGCTACTATTAAGGAAGAAACCAAAGGTGCCAAAGCCCTTATTATGGCAATCGAGATTAGCGAAGGTAGCCAGGAGCTAGCACCAAAAGAAGCCAAAGAGGGACGCGATTGTTTTGTGAAAATTATGCCTGTAATAAAACCCGTAAAAGTAACCAACGCCAATGATTTATAACCAACCCTAAAACATTGATTGATTATTTCCTTCCACTCAAAAGAACCAGTGAAAAGTTCCCTAAAATATAAGCCTATAAACTTAGAAACGTTGTAAATCCCTTGAAAAAAAGCATCTACTTTTTTTGAAATAAGTGGGTTTTTTCGATCTAAAATTGGCGATATATTGGAGTTCTTTTTCATTATTGTTCTCCAAAAATTTCCTTAGATAATTTAATATCCAAGTTGTAAATGTCGTTTCTAAAGTTCAGTTTTCCAGTATTATCTACCCAAGCCGTAAAATAGGCAATATACACTGGCACTGTAGGGGAAATCTTAATAGTGGTATTGGTAGTTGTAGCTAATATCTGATTCACTCTGCTTTCTGACCAACCAGCGTTATCCTTAAGTAGATGATTAGCTAATTTTATTGGATTTTCAACTCGAATACACCCGTGGCTAAAGGCACGAAAATTTTCTTTGAAAAGACTTTTGGCTGGTGTATCGTGTAAATAAATGCTGTAATTGTTTGGGAAAAGGAATTTGATTTTGCCCAATGCGTTGTTTTTGCCTGGTTTTTGGCGATAATTGCCATCTATAAACTCCATATTGTTATTGGCCAAATAGTTTGGATTTCGCCTTATTTTTGGTATAATTTCTTCTTGAGCAATTCTATATGGAACTCCCCAATAGGGATTCAGAACTATTGTAGAAAGGTTACCACGAAAAATACTCGTACGGCGAGCGGTCTTGCCCACCACCACATTTGTTTGCCAAAGTTGCTTATTATTCTCAAAAACGTGCAATCTAAATTCAGGAATATTTACTAATAAATAATCCCTTTCCATTTGTATAGGCACCCATCTTAGCCGCTCCAGATTCACCATAATTTGTTTAATTCGGAAATCAACTGTTTGGTTGAGTTCATTTAAAGTTTTAGCATCAAGTTCTCCATTTTCAGGAAGTCCCATTCTATGTTGAAAATTTAAAAGTGCTGTTTTAACATTTTGCGTAAAAATCATAGTATTGTCGTTGGTTATTAGATCCCCAGTCAAAGTCAAGTGGTGTTTAATTGGCAAAATATAGGTGGCACTGTCGCCGAGTTTTATAAATTTATCATTCGCAATTATTTGCCTAAAGCCACCTCGCTGTTTTATATCTCTGTAAAGCTTTAATTTTTCTTTTAGACGGATATAATACTCGTTCACAGGTTCTTGTATCTGAGTTTCCGTTTTGTTTGATACTAATGAGTTGAGCAAGGAAAGATAGTCTTTCTTTTTTCTAGGAATAAACCAACCTAGATCTATGGTACTTCTTGTGGCACCACCATATACTTTTTCCGCATATTTAAAAAATGTTGCGGTAAGCAAAAGTTCTAATTGTTTCACCCTATTAGCTTGTTTCAAAAACTTTTTTTCGTTGTTACTTGCTTCATTAAAAAGCGAATCTAGTGTCTTATTTAACAAACTATTGTCTGCAAAATCTTTACTTTCCGCGTGTAATTGCTCATAAAAATTAGTAGCCGCCAAGGCAAGGCCATCCTTGGTGATCCATGCATATTCAAAATTACGATACGTATAAAACTGAGTAAATCCATTCCGTATAGAATCGGACAAGGGGAAGCTTTTTATAAAATCATACACCTGTAAACTATCTAATTTTAAGTTGGAATAGGCTTGTTTACTGTATATAGCGGATAGGCTATCATCTTTATATCGGGTATTTTTGCTTTTATTATTGCAACCAAAGGATACAAAAACTAAAAAAAAGACCAAGAAAAAAGGTATAAAAGACCTTTTACAATCGATTATACCTCTTTCTAATTTGGAATATTTCCCAAATAGTTTTTTTATTTCATCAACTATGTATATAGAGTAAACTTCCATTAGCAATTACAGGTAAAACCTGCGGCATTATAGCGTTTGGCAGAGCTGGACAGCCAAAACTACGGCCAAGTCTACCAAATTTGTGAATAAAAGATGCACTCACATAATCTGCACCATGAATAATAATTTCTCTGCTACGAGCATTGTCGTTAATTCCTTTTTGCAAGCCAATTAGCAGTAATGCTGCACCATGTTTGGGGCTAATAATTGGGCTACCAACCATATAAAACCCTAAACTACTCTGGTGCGATTCCATTTTGTTCGAAAAATATTTCGCCCAATTTTCCCCCGACTTTTGGCCATGTGCCACCAATGAAGAGAAGAGTAGCTTTTTGTTTTTTAAATCAATCACAAAAAATCTTTCAACGGTCGAGGGCAAGGAAAAATCAACAATCGTAATAATGGGTTTCCCAGGATTAAACTGCTTGTAACCAATTAAAGATTTTTCGAAAGCCGCAAAACTCACTTTATCAAGAAGATGACATTCTTGGTATAGAAAATTCGTAGCATCTTTGTTGGAAGGTAATACGGTTGGTTTTGAAAAATTAAGAAAAAGAATAAGTATTTGAATTGTAATAAACATATTTTGAATGATTTTGATTTGCCTGATAGTGTACTAACAGTAAAACCTTGATAATCATTGCATTTTATTCAAATCACTTTTATTCTCCCAAATTTATTATGGGTTTTTTCTATACATTTCATTCTTCATCATCCTCTATTTCCCTTTGTTCGTCTTGACTTAGGCTATAATAGTTATTTTCTTCGTCTTCATTACCGATAGCTTCTTGCTCGTCATCGTCTTCAGAGCCCGGCACGTCTAAATCATCGCCAGATGGATCTTCTTCAAAACTTTTTTCATTCCATCTTGGTGGATTTTTCGTTTTGGGAAGGTCTTCAAAATCAATATCTTCCACTTTTATTGCTCTTTTATATATGTCTTCGTTTGGAGAAAATTGCGGATAACCAGTAGTATTGACTTTGTTAAAAGTTTTAAAATGAGAAGAAAAAGAGCCACTGAAATTTGAATTCGATTTCATAATTTTTATTTTAAATAAATTTGTTAGAAAAAACGGTTGAACTTCATTTTAAAAGAGCCAAAATTTATTTTTTAATCTTAATCTTTTCCCATTTATTTCTCTACAAAGTAATGAGCTTTTGATTTTCAATGTACTTGTCTAATAAATCTTGAAGAGAATTATAGTAATTATTTAAATTTTTAGGATTGATCGTGGGATGTATTTTATCAGGAATTGTTACTGTCATTTCTATCAAAAATTTTGATAATTCAGGATAATTTGCCTGAATATTCATAGTTATTTTTAATATTTTGGCGTTTAATTCCTCCGTATCATCCATAATGTAAAGATGAGAATTATAAAAATTTTCTTGTTATATAATTAAATTTGAATTTTGTATTATTCACACATTTTGCCTTTAGTCAGAAAATTATTTCAAAAAAAACGCCCTCAAAAAAAAGGAGAACGTTTTATATTCAACTATAATCTAACCACTAATCCAAACAAAAAAATAATTTCAATTGTGAAAAGTAAGAATTGGCAGATTAGCCGTTACTAGAAAATGACTAGAAACGCTGGAACTGAACAATTTTTCTAAAAAAGACTTTTCATGAATTGCAAATGCCACCACATCAGGCTTGTATCCTTTTATATATTTTTCAAGACCTTTCACTACATCAGGGCGATTAATTTCTTTAAAACTAATGTTCTCATTTTTGAAATATGCCTCAAGATCTGATAAAGTATCTTCCATTTCAGTACCAATTTTTGGCTCATAGTATTCGTGCACATGCACAAACTTGCAAGTTGCCCCCAAAGGCGAGGCAATATCTAAGAGCTTTTTTGCTGCTTTCCCTTCATTTTCTTTAAAATCTGCGGCGTACAATATTTTTGCTGGGTATTCAAGCTTAGCTTCTTCTGGAATAATCCAAACAGGACATCCCGCTAATTTGGCCACTTTTTCCGCGTTGGTTCCTAGCCATCGGTCTAAAAAATTATGTGCTCCTTTGGTTGCCATCACAACCAAATCTATAGATTGGCCTTTCGATTTTTCAATGATGGAGTCTGTTACAATTCCATAATCCGCTACTTCGGAAATTCGGTCGGGCGAAAAATTAGTTTTTCGTATAAACTCCTTAGTAAAATCTTCCAAATTCAATTCTGTGATTTTTTGCATATCAGCAAAGCTGGTATTCATATTTGCCGCCACATCATATTCAAACATCATAGGCAAAGAATAGCTATTAAGAAATACTATTTTGGCATCTAAAACTTTTGCCAATGAAGCTGCATAACAAGCTGCATGCATTGCATTTGCACTAAAATCGGTCGGAATTAATATAGTTTTCATACTTAAAATTGGTTTTTATTGGTTTCAATTTACGAACCCTTGTGACAGCATATTTTTTAAAATCTTTATTTTATTCACATGTTTTAAGCATATAATTCTTGAAACTCATAATTGGGGTAGTCAACATAGCCTTTTTCATCTGCAGTGTAAAATAAATCCATTTTAATATCTTGCGATAACGGCCAATTGTTTTTCATCCGTGCCACCAAATCTGGATTGTTAATGAAGGGTCTTCCAAAGGCTATTAGGTCGGCCAAACCACTTTCGAGATCTTTCTCTGCCTTCTCTCTATCATAACCACCGCAGAGTATCAAGGTATTTTTAAAATTATTACGAATAGTTTTCTTTATGGCTAGTGGCACCTTGGGGGCTCCCATTGCCGAATGATCTACTAAATGGAGATAGGCAATTTTCTGGGCATCCAATTGTTTTGATAAATAATCGTAAGTCGCATCTATTTCGGGATAATGAGCCATATCACTTGCTATACCATAAGGTGAAAGCCTAATGCCCGTGCGTTCCTTGCCTATTGCTGCTGCTACAGCGGCAACTACCTCTAACACAAAGCGACAACGGTTTTCTATACTACCACCATATTTATCTGTACGAACGTTGCTAATTGGTGATAAAAATTCTTCCAATAAATAGCCATTTGCTCCATGTAATTCTACGCCATCAAAATTTGCCATCATGGCATTTTTAGTAGCCAATACAAATGCATCTATGGTGTTTATTATATCATTGCCACTCATTTCTTTGGGTGTGGGGAAATCTTGCAATTGTTTAGCATCAGTCCACATTTGGCCGGCAGGCTTGACCGCAGATGGTGCTATTATGACAGTTCCTTCTGGCATATTGAGTGGGTGGCTTATCCTTCCACAGTGCATTAATTGCAAAAATATCTTTCCCCCAAGAATATGCACCGCATCCGTAGTTTTTTTCCAGCCCTCCGTTTGTTTTCTATCAAATATACCAGGAATGCGTGCATAGCCCAGTCCATTAGCAGAGGGTGCAGTACCTTCGGTAATAATCAAGCCCGCACTAGAACGTTGACTGTAGTATGATCCCATTAATTCATTAGGAATATTGCCTATTGCTCTGCATCTAGTCATAGGAGCCATTACAACACAATTTGATAATTTCATATCACCCAAAGAAGTTCCTGTTAGTAATTTGTGTTTTTTCATTCTGCTGATTATTTAATTATTGTCTTTATTAGATCCAATATTATTATTTTTTTAATTAAAATGCCCTACCCTAAATCCACTGTGGAACATTTTCATATGATTCCTTGATTTTTATTTCTTTTGTCCTCGGCAAATTATTAATGGCTTGTGTTGCCTTTTTATCAGCATAATATTCTTTTTTCACTAACCAATTTTCACCTATT
>JANNWE010000500.1:0-3096 GCA_031414675.1 Cytophagaceae bacterium | reverse complement strand
TCATTTGAGTTGGCTTTAACCATTGTTCTATTCTTTCCCCAAAAAGGCAATAATGGAATTAATTGTGTACCCGTTGGTTTCCAATAACCAATACCAGAAGGTATAACATAATTTGATGGGAAATTACTAGTATTTCCACTCACTCCACCATCAGTTTTAGCATATTCATTTATGGCCGAGGCAATAGTTGCACCAAATCTTATCGAACGTTCTACAACTTCATCCGAAGTGCCAACCTTAAACTTGGTTTCGTAAAATTTTCTTACGGAGTCAATGGCGAGTTGATTTTTGTCGCTAGTGTTTAAGAAGAGCTCTTTTAATAGTGTATATTGTGAGGTTGAGGCTACTAAAGCCCAATTGTACTCTTTTGTGCTATCTGGAGCTGGTAAGGCAGAAAGATCATTTAATTGACCAACTAAAGATTTATATCCTGGCATCCCGTAAACTACACTTTCATATAATGCAAGCGAAGTATAGCCTAAAGACCTAGCTGCTACTGGTGGGGTAAAGCCAGGGGTAGATTTTATCAAAAGAAAATGAAGGTTAAGCCAATTAATAGCAAAGTCGCTTTCATAAGTAGAAACAGGCTTTGAATTTTGTTTTTTTACTTCTGGAATAACTACATCATTCTTATTTTTTTTACAAGAAGTAAAATATGTAAAAGTAAAAACAAGTGAAATAATTAAAATAAAATATTTTTTCATTTGCATATATTATTTGTCCTAATGGGTCAATAAAACATTTATTAGGAATTAAATTTTCTTCGCTACTTTGCTAAAAAGTAAAACTTTAAACCATTTTTATTTAATTACAAAAAAAATAGTTCAAAAAGCTTGCCAAATAAGAAAAAGGAAGTTTTAAAGCAATAATTTAAATATGGTATGGAACGCTATTAATTTTATTTTTAAAAGTATTTTATTGCATTCCTTTGAAAATGTTTATTTTTTTTTATAACTTCCATCCATATTCTAAAACCTAAATTTGTTTTTTATGGCAACTACAGTTAAGACTTTACTAAATCGTAAAAATATAAAGGATATTATATCTGTAAGACCCGAAGCCACTGTATATGAAGCCTTGGTACTAATGGCAGAGTGTAATATTGGTGCATTATTAGTAATGGAGAAAGAGAAATTAGTAGGAATTTTTTCTGAGAGAGATTATGCTAGAAAGGGAATTATTAAAGACAAAAAGGCAAAATCTACGATTATGTTGGATGTTATGACGCCAAATGTTTTTACAGTAAGTTCAGAAAAAGATATTGTGGACTGTATGGAAATTATGAGTTCTAAAAAATTCAGACATTTGCCCGTATTAGACGGAGAAAAAGTAATAGGAATATTGAGTGTTGGAGATATAGTTACAGCGATGATTTTGGAACAAAAATCGCATATAAATTTTCTAGAAAACTATATTTCTAGCTAAAAATTCTAATTTTAGCTTTGTAAGGTTTAGAAATCGTAATTCTAAACCTTTTTTATTAAGTAGGCTTTTGCAATTCTTTTGGTGGAAAAAGAAGCGATGCTCCGATACTAATACTTAAAATTAAGAGAATAATTATAAGAGAGTGAATGTTGGTGAAGCCCATATTTTCTAACCAATGATGTGCTAACATTTTTACTCCAATAAAGGTCAGCAAAACCCCTAGGCCATATTTAAGGTACGAAAACATGTCTATTATATTTACCAAAAAGAAAAACATGGAGCGTAAACCCATTATAGCAAAAACATTAGAAAAGAAAACAATATAGGGGTCTTTTGTAATAGAGAAAATGGCAGGAATGGAATCTACCGCAAAAATAACATCAGTGAAAGCGATGACAACTATAACTACGAAAAGAGGGGTTATAAATAATTTATTTCCTTTATATTTATTTTTTATAAAGAAATTATCTGCCACAAATTTTTCATATACATTGAAAAAGCGAGAAGTAATTTTAACAGCGATATGATTTTTTGTATCTATTGATTCTTCTTCTTCTTTTGAAAACAAAATACTAATACCCGTATAGACTAAAAAAGCTCCAAAAAGGTAGAGTACCCACTCGAATTTTTGAATGAGGGCGGCACCAAGGAAAATAAAAACAAATCTTAAGATGATAGAACCCAAGATACCCCAAACTAAAACTTTTTTGTAATTCTTTTGTCGAACGCCAAAAGAATTAAATATTAAGATAAATACAAAAATATTATCTACAGAAAGCGAATATTCAACAAGATAACCAGTAATATATTCCAAAGCCATATTGTTTTGAAATTTATCAAGGTTTGTTGAAAAGTCCTCACTGAAAGTAAGTGTTTTATAATAAGATGACCTTACAAATTCTAGATGATTGGCATCACTTACATCATGGATTAGATATCCATAGTTTCTTAAGAAAAAATAAAACCCTATTGCTAAAGAAACCCAGACCGCGCTCCAAAGACCAGCCTCCTTAAATTTAACGATTTCAGTTTTTTTATTGCTCAATATGCCTAGATCCAAAAGCATTACAAAAATCACAAAAACAGCAAATGCAAGAAAAAACAATACTTCGTTAGAGAAATTCATTAAATGGGAATTAAATTAAAATCAAATACAAAATTGCACCAAAAAACTAAGAAAAGAAATGAAAATAGCTTTTAAAATCCTTTTCACCTTTTTGTTTTTCAATGATATAAATTAGATAATTTCATTTAATGATTTATTTTCTACTGGATGAAAGTAAAAAAATTATAGCTATTCTTATTTTTAAACCAAAAAGCTCATTAGAAAATCGGCTTCAATAAAAGTCGAAGGCGACCCCCGTTACTTCATCAGAAGGCCGACCCACCATTTCCGATTATCTGCAAACTTATTTCGATAGGTATTTCGATGATCATCATAGCCATTTTGCAAAATTGTGCGATGAGCCGTTCATTTCGCTAGAATGTCTATTGAGTTTAATTGTGATGAATTTTACGATATTGAAGCATTTGTGAGTTTTAGTATATCTCAATCTGATGTCTAAATAGCAATCCTTCAATTCCTTCTCTTGAAAATTTAGCTTTTTTAATTCGATTAGTTTGAGGGTCAATGGTGTAGTTTTTTGCGGTTCTAAAGTCCGATTTTTCTAA
>JANNWE010000499.1:0-2809 GCA_031414675.1 Cytophagaceae bacterium | reverse complement strand
ATCTTTTTGTAGTTTTTCTTACGCTCAAAATCCATTAATGGAGCAAGCACGAAATTATAGGAAAGCGAATGAGCACCAACTGCTTACTGAATTTATGGGTTTGCTTTCCATACCAAATGTAGTTTATGATACAATCGGCATACAAAAAACTGCGGCATATATCGTAAAAATGATGGAAGATCGTGGTATCAAAACTCAACTATTAGATGGAAAAACTAAAGGAATCCAACCTGCTATTTATGGTGAAGTGATGGTGCCAAATGCCACAAAAACCATAATTTTCTATGCCCATTATGATGGGCAACCCGTTAATCCGAATCAATGGGCAGAGGGAATTGAACCATTTAAATCGGTTTTTTTAGATGCTTCTTTAGAAAAGGGCGGTAAGATAATTCCCGCTCCTAAAGCAGATGAGAAAATAAATCCAGAATGGCGAATATACGGAAGAAGCACATCAGATGACAAAGCAGCTGTATTTTCGATACTTACTGCTTATCAGATTATGACCAAACTAGGCATTCCTCCTTCCATAAATATAAAATTTTTCTTTGAAGGAGAAGAAGAAGCCGGCTCACCACATTTAGAAGAAATTTTAGAAAAACACAAAGACAAACTTAAATCAGACCTTTGGATAGTTTGTGATGGCCCTGTGCATCAATCTAGTAAAAAACAAGTAGTTTTTGGAGTACGTGGGGATGTAAATATGGAATTGAAAATCTACGCTTCCAAGCGACCGCTACATAGCGGCCATTATGGCAACTGGGCTCCCAACCCTGCCATGCAAATGGTAAAACTATTGGCTACTATGAAAGACGATAATGGAAAGGTATTGATAAAAAAATTTTATGAAGACGTAATTCCGTTTACGGAAATAGAGAAAAAAGCCATCGCAAAAGTGCCTTCTGTAGATGATCAAATGAAAAAAGAATTAGGGTTCATCCGACCAGAAGGGGGTGGAAAATCATTGGTTGAATTGATTAATTTACCATCACTCAACATTAATGGTATTTCAAGTGCCAACGTTGGGAAAATGGTGGCCAACGTAATTCCTGTCTCCGCAACCGCCGCTTTAGACTTAAGATTGGTGCTTGGAAATGACGCTAAAAGACAAGTTCAAAAAGTTATTGACCATATCAAATTACAAGGGTATTATGTTACACAAAATGAAGGAATAACTGACGAAGAACGCCTTAAATACCCACTCATCGTTCGTGTAATAGAAAAAAATGGGTATAATGCTCAACGTACAAAAATGGATTTGCCGATAGCACAAACTGTGATAAAGGCGGTACAATCTAGTACAAACGAAGAAGTTGTGCTAATGCCAAGTTTGGGCGGAAGTTTACCTCTATTTTTATTTGAAAAACATTTAGGTACGCCAACCATCACGGTGCCGATTGCCAACCACGATAATAACCAACATGCTGAAAATGAAAATATTAGAATTCAAAATATTTGGAATGGAATAGAAACCTATGTGGCATTAATGAAGATGTGAAGATAGGCATTTACTTGAATTAATTTCTAATGAAAGTAAACGGATATTCCAATCGTCAATAAACATGGAAGAATAGATAAAAATAAACTTAAAACATAAATTATCAACAATATGATTTTGTTTTACGTGTTATAATACAATTCCAAGTCTAATGAATTTATAAAATTTCCTTTCTAAAAAATCCCGTTTGGCGTAGAAATTTTTTGATGGAAATTAGCATTCATAATTATCCTTCCATCTACTTATTTCTGACGAAAAGTATCTGACACAAAACTCAACACATCGGGAAGTGAAGTTCGCCAGTAAGTCCAATTGTGTGCACCATCTCGTATTCTAAACTCGTGAGGAATTTCTTTTTTACGAAAAGCAATATGTACAAGGCTATTGCCTTCAAAAAGAAAGTCGTCGTCACCACAGTCAAAATACCATTTCACAGATTTTAAATCTTCTATTTTATTTTTTTCAAGCTGAACTAATGCTGCATGTTTATCATAGTAAGCCTGCACTTTGGTTTCGTCTTTTATGATAATGTTTTGGGTTTTTAATCTCGCCCTAAATTCATCAATGCTTTCATTCCTTACTGCCGCACTTAGTGGACATGCTGACGAAAACAACTCAGGATGATGCATAGCATAAAAATAGGAACCTCCCCCACCCATAGATAGACCTGCTACCGCTCTATATTTTTTATCGGATTTTATTCTATATTTTTTCTCCACAAAGGGCATCAGTTCTTGAAAAAAGAAGTCTTCATAATTAAAATCGCCGTTCACATCATTAAAATAGCCTCTCTTGCCAGTGTTAGCATCAGGCATGATGATAATCATTTGAGTAGCTTTCAAATCTGCAAAGGCTTTATCAGCAATGGCTTGCACTTCGCCAAATTGCACCCAGCCAGTATGGTCGTCTCCACCACCATGGAGCAAATAGAGCACTGGATAGTGACGTTGTGAATTTTCGTATCCAGCGGGCAGATAAACGGCATATTTACGCTCACTACCCAATATTTTAGAGGGCAATGTAAGATTGTCGAACACTTGGCTTTGCTGAGCCATAGCTTCAAATTTTAGCAATACGCAAAAAGCAAATAGTAGGTTTTTCATTATTTATTTATGGGCTGAGTTTTAACAAATATAGTTGTAAAAATTTATTTTAAGTGTAAAAAGCTGTATTTTCTAAATATGAAAATATGAATAATGAAAGTTCTTTTTGTAAGAGTCTTAGACTATATAAGCACCCAATTAATGAATTAATGTTCGCAAAAATTTATATTCGCTGTTCAAGATGACACCAAAGAGCATCAAAAACTTG
>JANNWE010000498.1:0-2472 GCA_031414675.1 Cytophagaceae bacterium | reverse complement strand
AGAAAAGCAGATTGTATTTATACATTCAAAGAAAGAGGCTTCATTAAAAAAAAGATTACCTGAACTTACTGACATTAAGGCTTTTGTGTTTTGTGATGATCAAATTCAAATATTTGAATGGTTAAAGTCCGTGATTCCGAATTCTGAGAATATTCCTATTTTTCATATTAATGAATTAAAAAAAATAGCTCAATGCATTTCTGAAAACTGTAAAATTGTGCCTTTGAAAGCAATAATACTTTCTGGAGGAAAAAGCGAACGGATGGGCGAAGATAAAAGTAAGATCCATTACCATGGTATGGCACAACAAGACTTTTTGATCGGATTGTGTAGTCAATTAGGTATAAAAGCGTATGTTTCGTGTAGAAAGGAGCAAACAGAACAAAATGGGCCTCCTTTTATTTTAGATAAATTTCTAGGATTGGGACCTTACGGTGGTATACTTTCTGCTTTTCAAGATGACCCTGATGCTGCTTGGATGGTAATTGCTTGTGACTTACCCTTAATTGGAAAATCAGAAATTGAAGACCTAATTTCGAAGAGAAATCCTACAAAAATAGCAACGGCTTATTTTAACCCAGAAACGGACTTACCTGATCCGCTTTTTACTATTTGGGAGCCCAAGGCCTATTTAAATCTTCTTTCGTATTTAAGTATAGGATATTCTTGTCCAAGAAAAGTATTGATAAATTCAGACATAGAATTGGTACAACTAAGCAACCCCGAAGTATTGAAAAATGCCAATACTCCGGAAGATCGTTCTGAGATATTGAATTTGATTGGAAATAAAAGATAGAATACACTAATTTTTTTTATTTCTTAATATATTTTATCCGTGCAGTGTCGCTTTCTAAAGGTGGCACTAAATATCCTCCTGAATCTAAAAAAGTATTTGGAAATCTTAATGACAAATTTGACCATTTTCTTTTATCAATTTTGGTTTGAAAAAGATAAATTTTAGCTAAATAAGGCAAAGATGTTAATGCAGAAATTCCTTTATCCGTAATATTAGTGTTTGTCACATTTAAAATCTGCAAATTTTTGAGTGTAACTAATTGATCTAAATCTTTATCAGAAATTGCACTTTGGTTTAAATGCAGTACAGTTAGATTTGTAAGTTTGCTTAGCACCTCGCCTAAATTAGATATTTGATTTAAATTTCCAGCTTTTAACCAAATTAGTTGTTTTTTGATTGGTAAGAGTAAGCTTAAATTTTGGGCGTTTATCTTTTTGTTTCCCGAAATGTTTACTGACAAATAGTTAGAATTTAGTCCAATAGGTGTAACTACAATCCCAATATTTTTCAAATTTTGAATGTCGTTTTGATTCGCTTGGTCTATTTCTTCACTTGGAACTTTAGAAATTGTATTTTTTGAACCAGAGCTTTGCAAAGCAAGAAGCAAAGGGAGTATTTCAGTGGACTGTTTTAGTTCTTTTACTTTTTTATCAAAACTAACACCTTCCGAAATCCACCAGCTAATTAGCTTTATTTCGGCTTCAGTAGGCTGGGGTTTACCTTTAGGAGGCATATGTTCTTTTTCGGTTTCATCTAAAATCAATCTTTTATAAAGCAAACTATTTAAAGGCTGATATGGAATAATTCCATTCGGGTGTTCTCCCCCTTTTAAAATAAATTGTTTTGAATCTAATCTAAGTTCTCCTTTTTGTTTTTTGGAAGAATGGCATGAAAAACATTTTTCTTCCAAAATAGGGAGAATGACTGAATCGAATACTTTTTCTTCTTGAATATTAGAAATTTCTTTTCTTTTAACTGTAATTGTTTTTTCTTTTAAGCTCAAGTAATCCTCCCCATGTGTTATGCTCCCTCCTAAATGCCCTGTTATTACTAATAAAAACGTAACCAATATCCAACCTAATTGTTGGGCCAAAGTATAGCCTCTAAGAAAATATAAAAGCCCAGTAAAAAGTGTTAGAATAATGCCCGCCCATTGATGTTTTTCTGCTAATTCTTTTTCATAACCCCCACTTTGAAATAACAAATAGCCTGAAATGCATGTAAAAATAGAAAGCATAAAAGATAACAGAAGAATCATCGGCATTACAGTATTAATGGCTTCGTTTTTCCATTTAATACTTATTGTTTTTAAAATAATAGCTAATACCAAAAAGCCAATGGGTAAATGCACAAATAATGGATGAAAACGGCCAATTAATTCTTGTATCATTTTTTATATCGGTCTTTAATTAGTTTTAACATATGAACATTTACTTCCCATTGATTTGCAACTGGTTGATTAGTAAAAGGCAAGGTGGCTAAATAATTAGGTGGGCCAAACTCGGTTAAAAATGTAATGCTTTTTGCTCCAGATTTTTCCCTATTTTCTACCGCTTTATCCCACCATTTTAAATGTTTTTCCAAAGTATATTTCCATTCAGGCGCTCGTGGGTCATTTACTTGCGGTCCTTGTTCGTGTCCAATACGAGCGTGAATATGGGCTACTTTTTTTAAAG
>JANNWE010000497.1:0-2657 GCA_031414675.1 Cytophagaceae bacterium | reverse complement strand
AAAGACAGAATCTGCATGACTTAGCAGTTAAAGGCTGGGTGGTAGAATCTGATTAACTCCTTTTTTTCAAAAAAAACTATAATAAATAAGCTACCACCTAATTATTTTTAAAGTCTTTTTTTGACTTAAATCCTCAATTCTTAGCAAAATATCTGGCTTTAAAACATCAAACAATACCATTTTTGAAGTAGTCGAATTGGTAAGAATAGCAGTTTCTTGAAAAAGGATTTGATTGGTAGTTTGATTTATAAAACTTATTCGCAAACTATTATTAATCAAAGAATTGCTAAACTTAAAAACAATTTCTGATTTATTCGCTGGAGAAATACTTACCGAAACTAAATCTGAATTGGGTTGAATTTGGGTAATAGGGTACTCATTTACAACTACCGCACTTGCTCTTGTAAAATTGGCATATCCAAAACCTAGCTGTAGTGTTGGATTTAGAAATTGATGACCCGATTTTCTAATGCATCTTGTTACTTCTTGAGCTGTTAAATAAGGAAATGCTTGCCAAAAGCCAGCTGCTAAGCCAGCTACTAAAGGAGCAGAAAACGAAGTACCGTTACTTGTTGCAACACTTCCCGAAGTATTACACAATGCAGTAGCGCTTCCAACAGCCACCACGTCAGGTTTTGTTCTTCCATCAGCAGAGTTTCCTCTTGAACTAAAAGACGCATATACACCGGCTCTATCAACTGCTCCCACTGCCAACACCGAGTCAGCATCTGCTGGAGCAGTAATGATACCCCAAGAAGAAGTTCCCGCATTTCCAGCCGAGACAACCACCACCATTCCTCTTTCTGTTGCTAAATCCCCGGCTCTGGTACTTAAGCTCGTTTTCCCATCCATCATAGCAGGGGTATAATTATCCGCTGCATTGTCAAAAACACTGTACCCAAGTGAAGAAGAAATAATATCAGCACCCAAACTATCGGCCATTTCAGCGGCAAAAAGCCAATTTGCTTCTTCTAAAGGTGTCTCAGTAGCATTATCCTCTGTGCGAAAAAGTGCTACAGAAGCATTAAATGCTGGGCTAATCATTTGATTATCAATATAACCTGCCATTGTGCTTAATACAGCTGTTCCATGCCCACCTTGAGCGTAAACTGAATTGTCATTATCTACAAAATCAAACACTTTCACTATTCTGTTATTTGAGACTAAATGACTCAAACAAGCACTCGTGTTTACGTTCAAAAACCCGTCGTCTAACAAAGCCACTAAGATTCCTTCCCCATGGTATCCAAGGTTGTGCATTGCATCTGCGCCCAACAATTGTATTTGAGCTAAAGCATCTCCATAGTTTAAACTCATCGTTTTTTCTATTTCAAATTTATCAGAAACCGCTTGCTTTTTAGCCTGTTTCAAAGGACGATTAAATTCAATTCCCTTCACAAAAGACAAATTTAGAATAGCATTTTTTTGTATTTCAGTCGCTTCAATTAATAGAGCATTCATCCACCTAGACCGATAAATTACTTTTGCACCCGCCTCCTGAACTGCCGAAATATAGTTGGCATTTGGAGGTAAATCGCTGGTATTAATAGGAATACCTTGCTTAAAACGACGATCAATTGCCTTTTGGGAAAGATAATCTAATGGAGAGTTTATAGAAAATGTAGAATTGTTTTTATCTTTTAGTAAAACCAAATATTTGTATTTGGTTTGGGCAGAAACATTTCCAAAAAATAAAAATGATAGTAAAACTAACTTAAGAAAATTACTCCACTTTATTTTAAGAATAACCAGCCCCATTTTAGTTCATTTATTCAATTGTTTGTAAATCTAATGCTTCAATTTTATGAATTCCATAATTTACTTTTCAAAAATTATATCTAATCCAAAAATGCATCTAAATCTACCAAAAAATATTTAAAATAATTCCAATGAAGAATTAGATAAATCGAAAACTGGTTTTTAGATACGAAAAGAATCTTTCATTAGGGCATTTCTATAAAACTAAAAAAACCAATCTTCTATTTAAGTTTATGATTAGTTTTCAAACCTATTATCTTTTCATTTTAAAGAAGAATACACTTGTGTTACTTTATTTAAATAAAGCAATTAGAGTTCTAATACTTAAGAAAATTATCATTAAGCTCACCACTACCATGGCTGGTTTTCTTGGAATCTTATTGACAAAATATGCCCCAAGTGGTGCTGCAATTACTCCTCCTAAAATTAGCCCGGCTATAACTTGCCATCCGTTTATTCCTTGAAACAACAAAAATGTAATTCCGCTAGCAAATGAAATGGCAAATTCAGCGGCATTCACTGAACCTATCGTATAGCGTGGGTCTCTTCCACGACCTATGAGCGTGGAAGTAACGATTGGTCCCCAGCCTCCTCCTCCAACGGAATCCATAAATCCTCCGAAAATAGCAAGTAATCCTAATTGTTTAGTAGGCTTTTTGGGCCTTTTTTTTCGTAAAGCTTTTACTAGAATTACTATGGCTAAAGCAATCATATAAATAGCAATAAATGGCTTTATGGCATTTCCATCTATTATATCGGATAGTAGATAAGCCCCTATTATTGAACCTATTACTCCAGGGATTATAAGCATTTTAGCTAATTTTCTATTGATATTTCCAAATTTATGGTGTGAAATTGCCGAAGCTCCCGTTGTAAACATTTCTGAAACATGAACTGCC
>JANNWE010000496.1:0-8002 GCA_031414675.1 Cytophagaceae bacterium | reverse complement strand
TTTTTTGATAGGCTATTTCGATCCTAGCTTTGGTAAGATTTAATATACCACCGTCGAGTTCAGTAGGTGCCGAAAGGCCAATATTACTTTGTTTCGCGTCATCTAAATTGTTATAAATAAATATTTTCATTACCGAAAACGGAGTATATCCTAAAATTTCGGTTATATGCTCATATTCAGATTCTGCTTTTTTTGCTGCTTTTCTAGCTATTTCTTCGCCCCCACGATAAAAGTTAAATTCGAAATTATTACTTTTTATTGTTTTCCATTCGAATCTTTTAGATTGGATGCGATTTTTTCCAAATTCGTCATTTTCAATGCCATAGTAGCGTTGTCCTTTTAGAGAATAACTAATGGAAAGAACGCTTATTAAAAATATATGCCTAAATTTTAAATGCATTAAAATCACTATTTAAAGTTTGGTATCAAATTTAGAAAGAAACTTTCTAGCTTCCTAAATCACCGATACGAATATAACGAAAAATAACGCTCGATGGTTGTTTCGGGATGAATATCTTTTTTAAATAAAAGCATTTCTAAAAACTGAGTTACAAAATATGGTGCTAATGAAACTCCCTTAGTGCCTAATCCATTAAAAATGTGAATATTTTTATATTTTGGATGAGTTCCAATAAATGGTCTTCTATCTTGTGTGGAAGGTCTAACTCCTGCATGTTGGCTTATAATCTTTATTTCTTTTTTCAAAAACTTATTGGCACCAATTAAAAGCTGTTCTTTTGCACTTTCAGTACTTATAAAATCTAAAGAATGCCATGAATAGGTGGCTCCCAATCTAATTTTATTTCCACCTAAAGGTATCACCCATTTCCCTTGATTTAAAATAGACTTCACGTTGTAATCTTCTATTTCGCCTATAATAGTCTCTCCTTTTACTGCATTAAAAGGAAGCCAATTGAAAAGAGGGTTGTCTTTTGCATAAAATCCTTCAGAAAAGATAATTTGTTTTGCTTCTAAAGTTTCATACTGTATTGTATCGTTTTTCAGATTTAGCTCTTGAAAATCAAAATCAATATGTTTCAAAATATCTAAATCTAGAAATTTCAGTTGTAAAGCCTCCAATAAAATTGGCACATCTACCCAGCCCGAATGCTTGGTATGTAAGCCTCCAAAAGGAGCATTTACAAAACAGGAAATATCTTTCGATTCTTCTATAATATCAATATAATTATGAAGGTTATTTTTTTCTATCTGATTCTTAAAATGCTGCTTGTTTTCTAAATTTGAAAATGGCCTAAAAATACCAGTTTCAAAAAGTATTTTAATATTTAAATCTGTTTCGATTTTTTTATAGAACTCAAACATTACAGAAAATAGCTGCTCATCAAGCCAAGTTTTTGTAAGGTATTTTCCAGTGACAGGATTAAACATACCTCCAGCTACAGATGAAGACGATTGTTTACTTGGGTTGTCAAATATTTTTATTTTTTTTCCAGCTTTCAGAAGTTCATTTGCGATTAGAGATCCGGCCAATCCATTACCAACAATAAAAAAGTCGAATATCATACTTGTCTATTTTTCTTCGATATGGCCATCGCTGCTTTTAGGCACACTTTATCTATCTGTTCATCTAAAGTCATAAAAGTTGTATCTATTAATTCTGCGTCTTCTGCTCTTTTTAATGGGCTTTCAGCCCTTGTAGTATCTATTAGGTCTCTTTTTTTAATATTCTCTATAATTTCTGAAATTTCAAGTACATCGCCTTTGTTCATCAACTCTATTTGTCTTCTTTGTGCTCTAACGTAAGGGTCTGCGGTCATAAAAACTTTTAATTCAGCGTCTGGAAAAACCACCGTCCCAATGTCTCTTCCATCCATTACGAAACCTCTTTTTTTACCCATTTTCCTTTGTAAATCTACCATAGCATGCCTTACTGCTGCCACTGCACTTACTTCGCTTACCTGGTTAGCAACATAAAGTTTCCTAATCTCATCCTCCACATTCAATCCATTCAAAAAAGTTTGATTTTCACCTTGCTCATTAATTCTAAATTCAATAAAAATGTTTGTCAAAGCTTTTTCAACTTCTATAGGATTAGAAATAGTGATATGATTTTGTAAAAAATATAAAGTTACTGCTCTATACATGGCTCCAGTGTCTATATAACCGTAGCCTAAATGTGCTGCCACGCTTTTTGCAGTGGTGCTTTTTCCACAGGAAGAATATCCATCAATGGCTATAATAATTTTAGACATTCAATTTTTTTTTACAAAGTAAACAGTAAAAAAGTAATGGTGCAATCTTGAATAGGTTCCAATGCAAGTTTAAATCAAAAAAAGTATAGATTAAATTTTAGACTGCTTATTTTTTTCTCTATTTATATAATCCAAAACCAAGTCCTCTTCTTCAGGATTAAACCAGTGAAAGGTATCTTGGTTTTTAAACCAAGTTATTTGACGTTTGGCATATCTTCTTGTATTTCTTTTAATAAGTTCTACCATTTTTTCATAATTTATTTCCTCTCTGAGGTATGAAAATACTTCTTTATAGCCTACAGTCTGTAGCGCATTCTGACTTTCAAAAAACTTTAAATTTGCTACTTCTTTTACCAACCCTTCCTCCATCATTGCATCCACTCTTCGGTTAATTCTTTCATACAGCTCTGACCTGGTGCGTTCTAACCCTATTTTTATTATTTTATACGTATGTTTCTTTTCTATATTTTTTTGAAAGTAAGAAAAAGGCTTTCCCGTAGACAGACATACTTCCAGTGCCCTAATTACTCTTTGACTATTATTAATATCAATGGTTTGATACGTTTCAATATCTAATTCTAATAACTCATTTTGTAAAATTGTTAATCCTTCATTTGCTAGTCTAGCCATTAAGGAATTCCTTAATTCCAAAGGAGCTTCAGGCATTGTATCTAAGCCATCGGTAATAGATTTAATAAAAAGCCCTGAGCCTCCAGTCATTATAACTATTTTACTTTTCTTAAAATACGTTTCTAAAAATGTTTCAACATCTCTCTCAAAATCTCCTGCACTATAGTAATCTGACACCGAATGGGAATTAATAAAATGATGTTTAACTTCTTTCATTTCGGAAAAAGAAGGTTTGGCTGTGCCAATATTCATTTCTTTATAAAATTGGCGTGAATCACAAGAAATAATATCGCAGTTTAATTTTTTAGCTAAAGAAATCGTCAAATCAGTCTTTCCGACGGCTGTAGGGCCTACAATTAAGATTAAGCTATTTTTAAAATTATCTAGCTCTTCAGTTTTCTGAATCAAAATACTATGTATTAAAATGCTTAAACAAAATGAATTAACTACAAATTTAAAATTATAATTTTTTGTTTGTTAATTTGAATACTAAAAAATATACTTCCTATGGAATTTATACTTTTCATAATTGCTTTGGCTATGGGCGGAATAGCCTCTTGGCAGATATTTAATTGGATGTATAGCAAAAAATTGAAAGATACGAAAGAGACTTTAAAAGTTGAATCCAATATTTTGCTAGAAAGAATAGAAAAAGTATTTAAAGTGGTACTAGCTGAAGGATATTTTACTGAGATTTACGATCATAATTCGGAGAAGGAGATTTTAGGGCTATTTAAGTCGAGCAATAAAGCTCTAGTAATTGCCAAAGCAAAGGTTTCTGTTGGTTTTGATTTTTCTAAAATGAAATTCAGAAAAGAGGGTAAAGATAGAAAATTGGTAATCGAAGAATTTGCACCTGCAGAAATTATTTCTATTGATACCGATTATAAATTCTATGATTTAAACCAAGGGCTTTTAAATAAGTTTAATAACGAAGATTATACATCTATCTTAATTGAAGCTAAAAAAATGATGCAAATAAAGGCATTTGAAAGCGATTTGCCTATAATAGCTTCGAACCAAGTGCGGGTTATGATGAAGCAATTGGCCGCTGCTATGAATTGGGAAGTAGACATTATTGCTTTAGATGAAAAGAAAAAAACGCCAATCCTTCTTACGGAATAGTGGAATTTTATGTCATAACTCACTTATGAAGGTGATAGCAAAAAATTATTGAATTATTTTAATCTAAAAAAATCGTTTTGTTTTTTTCTAAGACATTAAAATCCTAGGATTTTTCTTAATTTTTTGTACAAATTTCTGCTTTGTAAACCTCTTTTTTATTCCTTTCCTTATACAAATTGTTTCAATTTTAAGTTTTAATATAAGACACCTACGATTGATAGGGGCTTACATTTTTTAGAATTATTGATTTATAGTTACATTTGCATTTTAAAAAATCAATAATGGCATTATTAGAAGAGTTAGAAGAGCAAGGCAACACATTGTTTAAATTTAGAAGTTATATTCCTTTGGCTTTTTTACTTTCTGGTTTAGGGGTCTATTCATTTAAAGTGTATAACATGACTTTACCCAACCTTGGTTTATCCTACTGGTTTATAAGTTTAGCTGTTGGCTTATTGGGTTTGGGCGTGCGGATATATGCAGTTGGCCACACACCAGCAGATACTTCAGGTAGAAACACAACGGGTGGGCAATTAGCCGCCGAGTTGAATCAAACAGGAATTTATTCTCTAGTTCGTCATCCTTTGTATTTAGGAAATTTCTTAATGTGGTTATCCATTGCAATGTTAACGGCAGATTTTTGGTATTTAGTTGCTTTCACTTTTATGTATTGGGTTTATTATGAGCGCATCATGTTTGCGGAAGAAGCATTTTTAAGAAGAAAGTTTGGTGAGCCTTATATCAAATGGGCATCAGACAAACCCGCCTTTATTCCTAAATTAAAATTGCCATCAAAACCAAAATATCCATTTTCAATTAAAAAAATATTAAAAAAAGAAAAAAATGGTGTAGCGGCAATGTTTGGTTTATTTTACCTTTTTGAAGTAGTTGGTGAATATATCAAATGGGGTGATTACACATTTAAACCAACTTTTTGGTTTTGGGGTTTTGTTTCTAGTAGTGTGTTATATTTAATTCTAAAAATAATAAAAAGAAATACCAATCTTTTAGAAGAAGAAGGCCGATGAAATACAATTGGGAGGGCATATTAACAAAATCTGCTTATTTATATTTGACAATTCCCTTCCTTATTTTTTGCTTGGGTTGGTTAAATTTCCAATCAAGCATTGTATTTTCTTCTATTAGTATGCTCTCCATCTATTTTTGTCTAAAAAATTGCAAGGTTGACTTAGCCACAAATGATCTTCTTTTCCAAAATAGAAAAAATATATTCTGGTCTATTATCATTATTCTATTTATAATTTTCTTTTCTGGTATTGGTCATTATGCCTTCCAAAACACAGATCATTTGTATAGGGGAGCACTTTTCGCTGACTTAGTACATTACGATTGGCCAGTAGTATATAAGGTAGAAGGTTTTAAAGGACATGCTTTTGATGGGAAAACTACCATGATGACCTACTATTTGGGTTATTACTTGCCTTCTTCATTAATAGGAAAGCTATTTGGATTGGGAGCGGGGCGTTTTGCTCTTTTTTTATGGACTTTCTTGGGTACAATTCTCGTAGTCTTTCAAATTGGAAAGTATTTGAAACGATTTAATTACAAAATTCTTTTACTCTTTTTTGGATGGGGCACGCTGTTTTTTTTAGGTGCATTATACAAATATAAATTTGTTGATGTATTTACCGACTCTGAAAACAATTACCTTTGGGCGGGAATGATTCTATATGCCGACAGCAACTTAGGGCTAATATATTGGACTTTTAATCAGTCGCTTACCGCATGGCTTATTATTCTATTACTTTTCAATAATGGTTCAACCAAAAATGCAATTTACCTTTACAGCCTATGTTTTTTCTTAAGTCCTTTTGCTTTTTTAGGGCTTCTCCCTTTTATGTTTTATTATTTTTGGAAAAACTTTAATGGGAAATTCACCGTTTTTGAAAATTGGGTTTCAAATATAAAATCCTATTTTTCCTTTCAGAATATTTTAGGTGCAGGTATTATTTTTGGTTTGATTTATCTCTATCTTGACACTAATCAAGCAGCAAAATTTTTTCAAATACTTAGTCATCCTCCAAAGAAATTTATAGCATTTATTCTTTTATCATGGGGTTTTATAGCAATCTTAATTTTTAATAAAAATAAAAATAACCCATTGTTTTGGCTGATTGTTGCAGTACTGATTCCTTTACCTTTTTTCCAACAAGGCTACGGTATAGATTTTCCAGGACGACTTTCTATTCCAGCGTTGTTCTTTTTAATGCTAATAGTAGGACAATTTTTGATTGAAGAAAAAAACAAAATCAGAAAATGGGCGGTTTTAGGATATCTAGCAATTAGTGCTTCTGGTCATGTCTTTTTTGAAATTGGTAAATCAATAGTTTACACTTCAGCAGAAAATATCAGTCATAATACAACGATTGACGACCAACTTTTAGCCTCAAAAAATCTGAAATTTAAAAAAGTGGGAAAAATCCTAAAGGATATTGAAGGCAAAAATATATTAATCCAAGACCATAAAACCATAGTGAACCCCAAAAACAATGTGATATGGAATTATATGGCGGATACCGAAAACTCAAGATTTTATCGATGGTTTGCTAAGAAATAAATGATTTCTTTGTATTTTTAAATTCAGAAATTTAAAAATCTATGGAAGGCAATGATGTACGGTGGAAACAACGATTCGCAAACTATCAGCTTGCCATGCAAAACTTAAAGGAAGGAATAGAAATAAAGAACCCTTCGGAGCTTGAAAAGTCAGGAATCATCCAAGTTTTTGAATACACCTTTGAACTGGCCTGGAAAACTATGAAAGACTTCCTATTAGAAGTTGACATTCAGGTAAATTTCCCAAGAGATGTATTAAAATCCGCATTTTCTTATGAAATAATAAAGGAAGGAGATATTTGGATAGATATGCTTGAAAAAAGGAATTTGATGAGTCATACTTATAATAAAGAAAATGCTAAATTGGCGTATTCATTAGTGAAAAATAAATATTATGCTCAACTAAATGAATTTGAAAAATTGTTGAAAACCAAATTATGAATGCATTTGGCATAAGTGAAACTACATTCGAACAATTAAAAAAAACCTTTGAAAATTATCCAGAAATCAAAGAGGTACTCGTATTTGGTAGTAGAGCCAAAGGGAATTATAGAAATGGCTCTGACATAGACTTAGCAATAAAAAGTACAGGCAACACCTTAAAAATAGCATTCGATTTAGCTGGGATTTTTAATGAAAGACTTCCAATACCCTACCAAGTAGATGTGCTAAGTTACAATGACCTAGACAATATTGATTTAAAAGAACATATTGATAGGGTGGGGAAACCCTTGTTCTAGTGAATTTTTTCCTCATTTAACCCAAAAAAACTTAATTCATCGAATCCCGCCGCCGTACAATACTGCGGTAGCAAAAAACTTAAATTCCCTTAAATGATAAAAAGAGAAATTGAAAAATGTCAAAACCGAATAGACCAAGGGAATTCGTGCATGGCCTCTTGTTGCTTTATATAATCTTCTATTTCTTTATTTAATACTTCTAATTTTACTTTTTTCCCTTTTAGCTTTTTAGGCATCAAGGGCATCTCTTGAGAAGGAGTTAAAGTAATGGTTTTGGGGGTATAAACAATTGCGTCATTATCAATATTAATTTCAAGAATCATCCCTGGCAAGCCCCCAAAACGCTCTGGTCCTGCAGAAACGGGAATATCTGTGGTAAACCAAGCCACTATATTTTGTTTTTTAACGGGCTCAAAAGTGGAGGCTTTCATGCAAACATAATTATTTACTTCTTTTATTTCGTTTAAAATTTTCCATTTAAAAAATTTCAAAGAATCTTCCACAATATAAGTTTTGCCTAAGGTTTCGTATACTTCAAAAATCTTTTCTTTTTCAAAGTCTCTCGTAATTATTAATTGATCGTTTTCCCAATTATAGGTGCCATCTTCCGAATGCTCTTCTTTATTTTCATAGGTATAATAACTTTGCTTTGGATTAAAATTTAAGACCATTTTTTGTTTATAATCTGCATCGTTTTTCCAAGTTTGAGCCATTCTA
>JANNWE010000495.1:0-2779 GCA_031414675.1 Cytophagaceae bacterium | reverse complement strand
AAAGCCTCAAATGCGTTTTCAACAAAACGATAGTTTTTATGAAGCGGAGCTGGACGGTTGTTTTGCCAACCTCCGCTCCAAATTATTTCACCATTTTTTACTTCATTAATTTGATAATGAAAACTTCCCCATTCGCCTTGGTGCAAGGCATGTACAAAAGCACCTTTTGGGTTTTTCCAAGATTTTAGTTTTTCAAGAGCATCAGCTGCAAAACCCTTGAAGTTTTTGATTGTGGAATCATAATTAGGATATCTAGCTAATATTTGCTCTTGATTATTTAAAAAAAGCTGTTCGAATGGATTGGAATCCAGGGAAGCCATCCATATTTTTTGGTCATATCTTACCCATTTCAAATTTAGTTTTTTACCAGCATTCACAATTGCATTATTTCCTATTATGCTCAATTGTTTTTCTGCCCAATCTTTATTACTTATTCTGATAGTTTTTGTAAGATAGTATTTCCCTTTTTCTATATAAATTTCTACTTGTTTATTTTTCGATTTCGATGCTTGAGTTAATGCAAATTCAATACTTGCAAAAGACTTATTGCTTGTTCCATGATTTGTCAAATCTTTACCCTTATTTGAAACGTAGAAACGTTGGACATTAACACTCTGTGAAAATGAATGTTCCAAATAAAACAGAAAGATAAGCATAGTATATATTCTCATAAACTTATTGTTTTTTCGCACCGTTTATTGAACCCAGCTGTGCTTTACCTTCAGCACAGCATATGTGGTTTAATCCATAATGTCCTACAATCATCAATTCACCACCACAGTCCCACCACCCCAATAGCTCCTTAAGTTAGAATTATACATGGCGTCTGCTGAAACTGGTCCTTGAACGAAGGTGCCTCTTGATACAGCTCTTGCTAGGTAATAATAGTGTTTTTCGGTGTTGTCCACATTTACGAAATAGTTGATTCTATCGTCTCTGATGTCGAAATAAGTGGCATTTGACGCATTTTTTATCCATGGCATGTCACGGTCTTCTACCAATCTTGGGTTTTCTATTTCTAGTCCAGCTGGCAGCATGTCGGTCAGCACTACGTTGTCTACATTATACACAAGACCAGCTTGGGCACTTACGGTAAGTCTGACCACCACCAATTGGTTTTGTTTGAAAACAGGGTTCTTTATCACTTCGCCAGTGCGAGTGAAGTACGTGCGGCGGGCTTTTAAAAACTTGTCTTCAGCTATAAATTTATTGTCTTTTCTGATGCCTTCTGACTCATAATAGTAATACAGATTGTCGTTAACTGATTTCACATTGATGCCTTTTGGGTATTTCGATAAATCAATCCATTGCCCATTTCCCTCCATAGTTCTAATCAGTTTTCCTTCGGAATAAATCTCCGCTTTTCCGGTCGATTTTTTTGTTTTCAAGATTTTGCCCATCGCCAACATCGAAAACGAAAGCTCTTGGGTATTCAAATAAAGCGATTTGTTGCTCAGGACTCCGTTTAAGGACTGTGTTAAACTTGCAATTTGTGGGTTTAGCGGGTCAGTTTCTACCAAAGTGTTCAGCACTAAAGCAATATTTCTTATTGGCGAAGAGAAACTATCGTCAAGCATGCGATCATAAATTTCTTTGACAAAAGTTTTAGGTAAAAGTTTTGAATACGAGGCATCGTCTCCAATTTGTTTGAAAGCACAAGCCACCAAAAACTGTTGGTCAGAAGACAATTTGCTGAAATCAGCTTTGAGTTGATTCATAGCCGCAATATTAGGCTCATCGGTTAGCGACAAAACATAGAGGGAATATGCGATTTCGGTTTTCAAGCGCTCTTTTTTCTTGTAAACCCCATTTGTGGAGGTCCATATCGTTTCTTTGGTTTGTTCCTCGTTGGTTCGTTGGGTGAGGTAATTTACCATTTGCATTAGAACAGGTTTCGAAATCTCGAACCCTGATTTTTGAGCTTCCAAAAGAAAATGTAACGCATAGGCGGTTCCCCACCAATATTCCTCTGGCGATCCGGGCCAATAGCTTAAGGCACCATTATATAATTGCATAGCTTCTATTTTCTGAATGGCCGCATTGACATTATATTGGGGATTTAGTTCTGATTTGCCTGACTCTGAAATTTCGAGTTTACCGTTTATTTGTTGAATTAAATTATCAAGATATAATTGTGGAAATGCTTTTGAAATAATCTGCTCCACACAACCATGCGGATAAGCCAATAGCGTTTCTAAGCGATTTCCAAACTGCATCATTGGGGTGTTGCCAATGTATATTTTAGAAGAAAAAGTGCCCGGAATGTAGCCCTCTGGTGACGAAAAAGCTAATTCAGTGTTTTTTGCCAAAATGCCAGATGTGCCTGATTTTTGTAAGGAACCTGCTGGTCTTACGCTTATTTCGGTCGTTTTGGAGAATGTTTCTTTATCTGATTTTGCGATGACTTTCAGTTTTCCTATGCCCATTTTGTCTTTTCCAGCCACTTCTAAGTCTAAGTGTTTTTCTTTTCCAGGCTCAATAGTAATGCTGTTTTCTTTGAAATTTCCTACTGAAATTTGTCCTTCGGTTTGTGTAGAAAGTTTCACACTTTGAGCGGTCTCCGTAGTATTGAAAAACGTAACGGGCACTTTAACTTTATCTGATGGACTCAAAAACAAAGGCATACCTACACTTATACTCACAGGGTCAGAGACTGTCATTTTTTGTTCTGCAGAGCCAAATTTTTCATCATTATATGCAACAACCATTATTCTTAGACTACCCAAAAATTCGGGAATATCAAATTCAAAACTGGCTTTTCCTGAGGCGTCAGTTTTTA
>JANNWE010000494.1:0-6984 GCA_031414675.1 Cytophagaceae bacterium | reverse complement strand
GGTTTAATTATTGGAGAAGGTTTAGATTTAGTTACTGCTCATTGCACAGGTTGTCATTCTAGTAAATTGATAACGCAGTTTCATACAGACAAAAAAGGATGGCTTGAAAAAATTAGATGGATGCAACAAAAGCAAAAACTTTGGGATTTGGGGGCTGCGGAGCCTATAATATTGGAATATTTATCTAAAAATTATCCTCCTTCAGAAAAAGTAAATAGAAGAAAGAATCTTGAAATTACGAATTGGTACAATTTAAAGAACTAGCAAAATGATTACTGAAAAAATAGAACAAGTAGTTATAAGAACACAAGATAGAATAGCCGAGGTGGCTTGGTTTGATGATCTGTGTGGAGGCGATACGGAATTTTTGGGAACTATTGACCCAACTAGAAGAAGTAGTTATTCCCATTGTGCTGAAATTATGGAAACTGCGGATAGATTAGGATTCGAAAATATTTTATTGCCCACTTCCTATATTATTGGCCAAGAAGTTTTGCCTTTTGCGGCAGCTATGGCACCGCAAACCCAACAAATAAATATGCTGGCTGCCATACGCACTGGAGAAATCCATCCCCCTATGTTGGCTAGGCATATTGCTACTTTAGATCATATTCTGAAAGGAAGGTTAACCATAAATATCATAAATTCTGATTTGCCAGGGGCTAAAGAAGATCATGAAATGCGATATCAACGCTGTGGAGAAGTCATAGATATTTTAAAACAGGCATGGACGCAAGACAGAATAGAACATAAAGGCGAAATCTATAATTTTAACATGGACGCCAAACCAGTGAAACCCTATCAACAAAATGGCGGCCCATTATTATATTTTGGAGGTATTTCTCCTGGATCAAAAGAAGTTTGTGCCAAATATTGCGATGTATTTTTAATGTGGCCCGAGCCCGAAGAAAGCATTTATGCTACCATGCAAGAAATGAGTGCCAAGGCCGCTTCTTATGGAAGAACCATGGACTTTGGCATGCGACTGCATGTAATCGTTAGGGAAACCGAGGAAGAAGCATTAAAATACACTAAAACGATGATGTCAAAATTTGATGTCGAAACAGCTAAAATGTTAAAACATCGTACCCAAGATTCTAAATCAGCAGGCGTTTTAAGACAGGATGAGTTTAGAAAAAGTGCAGATAAAGATGATTTTATTGAACCTATGCTTTGGACAGGAATTGGTAGAGCGAGGTCAGGATGTGGGGCTGCAATCGTTGGAAATCCTACGCAAATCATTGAAAAAATAAACCGCTACATGGACATGGGTGTAAGGGCTTTTATACTTTCCGGATATCCGTTAATCGAAGAGTGTGAATATTTTGGAAAGCTTGTTTTACCTCATTTAAAAACCGGAAAACTATCTGTAATACAAGGCAGAACACCCCAAGAGGAGCCAGAGACTCCTTTGACTTTTGGAGGATTAGTTTGATTTTTCCATTCCATAAAATTGAAAATAGTTAAAAATTACTATTTTAAATATCTTTTTTAAACCTACTATTTTTAATTCCCTCACTTTTTTCTCCCACTTTTTTTTCATACTTTTTTAATTCATTGTATTTATTTCTTGTTTTAAAAGATAATTACAAGCTGAAAACGCAGAACATGAATTTTTAGAATTCGTATTTAGTAATCTGTCGCTGTTTCTAATGTTTTTAATTATTAATTCATCACAATAGAAAATCTTCGATTTTTTAAAAACAAAATTTTGGTAAATTATAGGTTAATTTATTCTTTATAATGGCTTCAAATAATATAATATTAGAAAACAATTAGAGTTTATATGCCGATTAAATTTATTTTAAGAAATAGTATTTTATTAATATTTATTTTTACTATTTTTGTTTGTTATTTATTTATCACCTTAATTTTAAATGTAAATGAAAAGAATTTTTTACAAATTCAAATCGCTTCTTTTGATTGCCCTACTTTTATCCATTTCATGGATATCTAATGCTCAGTCTAAAGTGAAAGGAAAAGTAGCCGACGAAAAAGGCGAAGCTATTGTTGGTGCCAGTGTAGTCTTAAAAAGTACCACCCGTGGGGTAGTAACTGATGTAAATGGAGATTATGTTTTTGATGGTACAGACAGTAAGTCTGTGTTAGTATTTTCTTATTTGGGCTTTGAGTCACGAGAGGTTACGGTAGGAAATAAAACTACTATTGATGTGGTTTTAAATTCAAAAGCCAATGAATTAGAGAATTTAGTTGTTATCGGTTATGGTACCCAAAGAAAATCAGATTTGACGGGTTCTGTAAGTTCTATTAAAAGAGACCAGCTCTTAGAACGTCCTGCAGCCTCTTTAAATCAGGCCCTTACAGGAAGAATGGCCGGTGTTCAAGTTAATAATAACTCAGGACGCCCTGGCGGTAGAACTACGGTGAGAGTAAGAGGTTTTAGTTCTATTAACTCCTCAAATAACCCATTGTATGTGGTAGACGGCGTTATGTTACCTCAAAACAACCAAGCGCAATTTTCTAATGCAATTGACTACATTAACCCTAATGATATCGCATCCGTGGAGGTTTTAAAAGATGCATCTTCTACTGCTATTTATGGAGCTAGAGGTGCAAACGGAGTAATATTAATTACTACAAAAAAAGGGAAAGCTGGCGAAGGCTCAGTTACTTACAATGTAGATTTTAGTGTAAATGCCCCAGGTCCTCATGTTCCAGAAGTTTTAAATGCCAAAGAATATATGGCGGTTGAAGATTTAGCTTGGGCAAATATGGCTAAATATGACCCAGTGGGTTGGAGAGACGGGAAATGGGCTTATTTGAACCCAAAGTTAAGAAGAACAGACCCTCGCGTTTTTGACGCCTCAGGAAATCCATTGCATGATACCAATTGGTTTGATGAAGCTACACAACAAAAACTATCCCAAAATCATCAATTAGGTTTTAGTGGTGGTAATGAGCGTACGCAGTACTCAGTTTCATTGGGTTATAGAGACGATCAAGGATTGGTTAAGACTACTTATATGAAAAGATACTCAGGTAGATTTACCGTCGATGATCAAATTAAAAAATGGTTAAAAGTTGGAGGTACTTTATCTTACAATAATCAGTCGGAAAGATTATCAGACGTTAACGATGCTGTTTCTCGTCAGATAGTAGAAGATTTTCCTTTTTTACCCGTTAAATATGCAGATGGCACCTATGCTAATAACAGAGATTTTCCATTTGCAGAAGGTACTTTTAGTTCCGTTCATAGACTATATGGTCGTCAGTTTATATTAAATACACAAACTACCACTGGTAGTGCGTATTCTAATATAACTTTTATGAAAGGTTTAGAGATGAAAACTATTATTGGTGCCAATGTGATGACCCAAGAAAATAATAATTCTCAGACTAGAACATTGGCAATTGCAAACTCTGGGGAGGCTTCTGTAAATAACCAAAAAGAAACTTTTTGGTCATTAGAAAATTACCTAACCTATACGAAAGATATCAATCAAAATCATTCCATAAATGCTTTGGCAGGTATATCTTGGCAACAAACCAATTTCTTTAATATTGGAGCATCGGTTAGAGGTTTTGCAACTGATTATTTTGGATTTAATAACTTAGGAGCCGCTGCTACTTTAGCTAGCATTGGTTCAGGAGCATCAGAGTTTTCATTTAATTCATATTTTGGAAGGGTAAACTACACTTTTAAAAACAAGTATTTGGCTACTGTTACAGGAAGAGCTGACGGTTCATCTAAATTCGGAGAAAACAATAAGTTCGCATTTTTCCCTTCTGGTGCATTAGCTTGGAGAGTTTCTGAAGAGGAGTTTTTAAAAGGAAATCCTGTAATATCTACCTTGAAATTGAGAGCATCTTACGGTTTAACAGGTAATTCTGAAATTCCCGCTTATACTTCTCTGTCGCTTTTAAGTTCGAACTATGCAGCAGTTATTAACGATACTAGGGTGTCAGGAACTGGTATCGCTAGATTAGCCAATCCAGATTTGAGATGGGAAAAAACTGCCCAAACTGATTTTGGAGTTGAAGTTGGATTGTTTAACGGAAGAATTAATTTAGAAGCAGATTATTATTATAGAAAAACTACTGACATGCTTTTAGATGCTCCAGTGCCTCAAACGAGTGGATATGGAACCATCAGAAAGAATGTGGGCTCTATGGAAAATAAAGGAGTAGAGTTAGGAATTAATTCTCAAATTTTGAATAGAGGAGATTTCTCTTGGAACAGTATTTTTAATATTACTTTTAATAGAAATAAAGTATTATCATTGGCTACTCCTTCAGATATCTTTAATGTGGGAGGACCTAACTTTACTAATCCAACGAATATTATCAGAATTGGAGAACCAGTTGGTGCTTTTTGGGGACTTACAAGATTAGGTATTTGGAGTGAGTCAGAAAGAGAGGAGGCTGCAAAGTTTACTTCCTATAGAAATGGCTTGACCATGCTTCCTGGCGATATTAAATATTTGGATGTAAATGGAGATAAAGCGATAACCGATGCCGACCGTTCTATAATTGGAAACGGTAGTCCAGACTTTTGGGGTTCTTTTAGCAATACCTTTAAATATAAAGGGTTTGATTTAACTTTGGAGCTTCAATATACAGTTGGAAACGATGTAATGATGATGAATTTGCATCCTAGTGAGGATCGCCAAGCTTTAGCTAATAGTTATACTTCGGTTTTAAAAGCTTGGACTCCGCAAAACCAAAATACTATGATAGCAGAAATTAGAGATACAAGAGCTGGTTATGTTACCAATGTGGATTCATGGTGGATTAAAGATGGTTCATTTTTACGTGGAAATAATTTATTGTTAGGATATACTGTACCTAGCAATAAAGTCACTAAAAAACTAAACCTTAGCAGATTGAGAGTGTATGGTTCTGCACAGAATTTCTTTTTATTGTTAACAGATAATATTATTGGAGATCCTGAAGTAACCCCTACCAATCAAGGCAATGGAAACAGTGCTTTTTCACAAGGTATGATGTGGCACAATTATCCAAAGCCTACCATATTTATGGGTGGATTACAAGTGGCATTTTAATTCATTAACAATTTTAATTTTTAGAAAATATGAAACATAAAGCAATAACATTTTTATATAAAATAGCAATTGGTATCTCGGTTCTGATGATACCGAGTAGTTGCACCGAGTTTTTGAAAGAACAAGCACCTTCCAACTTAACTCCCGATAATTTTTATTCTATTCCTGATCATGCAGAAGCAGCAATTGCTGCTGTTTACGCAGATTTAAGGTTTATGGGTGGTGGTGCTGGTATCTTTTCTGCCAATTGGCAGCTGTTAGAGGCCATGACAGGTACTTCTACTACTGAAACAGCCCAAAATTCTGATTTAAATAATTTGTATGGATTGGTGCATGATGGAAACACTGCCCATATACCCAATTATTGGAACGGACTGTTCAGAGTTATAGCTCAAGCTAATCAAGTAATTGAAAAAGTACCACCAATTACTCCAATGCCGGATGCACAAAAGAAGTCAATATTAGGCGAAGCTAGATTTTTGAGAGCCTCGGCTTATTTTACCGCTGTAAGATTATGGGGCGATGTTCCGCTAATTACCAAGCCTCAAACAGCGAGTTCTGAAGATTTCTTACCTACTCGTACCTCCCAAGAAAAAATCTATGAGCTTATTGTTCAAGATTTAATAGCCGCAGAAGCCGCAGGATTGCCATGGATGAATGTAAGTGGAAGAGTAAATACTGCTGCAGTTAAGGCTCAATTGGCTAGAGTGTATTTGACTATGGCGGGTTTTCCATTAAGCAAAGGGGCTTCTCATTATAAATTAGCGGCCGATAAAGCTTTTGAGGTTATCTCCTATGCAAATGCGAATCCTACAGTTATTAATCTGTTTCCTACCTATCTGGAGGTTCACAGAGAAAATTTAAAGAACAGAGTGGAGCATCTTTTTATGATTCAATACAATAACTCTGTAGGTGTGGCAGGTAATCCTATGGGAAATTTCTTTCCTAACTTTAAGCCAGTTACCTTTAATGGTCCTGGAGGTACAGGAAGCTCGGTTCCTACTCCACAATTTTACAGATCGTATGAAACTGGAGATTTAAGAGCAAAAGACCAGGAAGGTTATTTCTATACGAGTTACTTTACCAATGGAAACGGAGCAAAATTTGAGTTAAATGCACCTTATGTTTTTAAACATTTTAATCAAATATCCAATGGTGCTTCTGGTGTTGCTGGTTCTAGAAATGACAATTTAAATGTGCCTCAAATTAGATATGCAGAAGTTTTATTGCTTTTTGCAGAAGCACAAAATGAACTAGGAACTGTAACTCCAGATGCTTATAATGCATTTAAAAGAATTAGAGATAGAGCCAAATTAGAAACTCCAGCCATAGGCACTTATACTCAAAATTCATTTAGACAAGCCGTTTGGAAAGAGCGTTGGCACGAGCTATGTTATGAGCAGATTACCTGGTTTGATATGGTACGTCTTAGAAAAACATTCAATCAGGTGACTAAAACTTTTGAAGATTTTGTGGGTCATACCAATGTGAGCTCAAATCAAAAGCTTCAACAAAAACATTTATTGTTGCCTTTGGGAGTTCAAGAAATGTTGAATAATCCAAATTTGAAACCTCAGAATCCTGGGTATTAATATTGGATTTTAAATGCAAAAAGCCCTAATTTTTAAAATTAGGGCTTTTTTTTTACAGATTTCAAGGTAAGTCCTTGTATAAATTTAAATTTTAAATTAGGCTTTCGAATAAACCAATTCGTTGCTTTCCTCTTTGAAAGTGTATTTAAATAATGCTCTAAACGTAGGCAACATATAAAGCAGCTCTTCTAACTTATTCTGAACAGGCTTATATGCCGAATAATTTTCATTGGCTAACTCTTTATAAATTGAAATCAAATAAACGATGCTTTCTGATTGAGAAGCGAAATCCACAAATCTAAAATGCATAAATTTGCTTTCTTTTTCTTCTGGAACAAATAAAATTAAATCAAAATCCATTCCCAGAA
>JANNWE010000493.1:0-12433 GCA_031414675.1 Cytophagaceae bacterium | reverse complement strand
CAACTTTAGCTATTTCTCCATCATCCAGTTTTTTTCCTTGTACAATATAAAATTGAGACGGGCTTGATTTTTTTTCAGGATTGTTATTTCTCGTAGCCGCTAAAGCCGCTAATGCACCTTTTTTGTGTACTCGTAAAGGAGTAAATTCAAAGGGTATATTTTCTGATTTAATTGAACTAGGACCTAAACTAGCTCCAGATTTTGGATTTTTTGAGTTAGGGTCTCCTCCTTGAATCATAAAATTTTCAATAACTATATGAAAAAGAAGACTGTCATAGAATTTGCTTTTTACTAATTTTAAAAAATTAGCTTTATGTAGAGGGGTTTCATCATAAAGTACGATATGGGTTGTTCCTAAACTAGTGCTTAAAGTGATTAATTGGTCCGTTCTTTTCTTTTTTTGTGCTTCAGCTCGAAAAGTGCTGACTAAAATTGTAATTGCTATTATCCAAAGTTTCATTATTGTAATTGGTTTTTTATTTTTTCTAAAATTTCTTTTCCACCTAAATTTAATATCTTTTCTGCCATTATCGTGCCTATTTCTTCTGCACTTTCTAAATTTTGAAAAATTGTTTCTTGAATTTTATCTTTTCCATCTAAGCTTATAATTCCTGCTGTAAATGAGATTTTACTATTTATACAAATGGCATTTCCAAATACTGGTATGGAGCAGCCTCCTTTGAGTACATTTAAATATTGTCGTTCGGCTAATAAACAGTTTTCGGTTTCAGGATGGTTGCAGATTGATCTAATAGCTATTTTTTTTTCAAGCGCTAATTTTTTTGAAGATTCAATTGCTATCGTCCCTTGGCCAACAGGAGGCACTAGGTCAGTGGTGCTAAATTCATGAATAATTAAATTATCATAATGCATTCTATGCACACCGGCATAAGCCAATATTAATGCATCACATACTCCCGCTTCCATTTTTTTAATTCTGGTTTGGAGGTTTCCTCTCATATCCACAATCCTGCTTTTCGGAAAATTTGCTTTAAGCAATGCTACTCTTCTAGTGGAGGATGTACCTATAACTATTTCATCACCTTGAAGATTTAATTTAGGTAAATGACTTATTAAGACATCATTTGTTTTTTCTCTTTCAGAGAATGCAATTATTTCTAATTCTTTCCCCAAATCTGATTGCAAATCTTTTGCACTATGAACCGCAATGTCGATACTGCCATTTAAAAGTTGCGTTTCTAATTCTTCTGTAAATACGCCTTTACTACCAATTTTGGACAAGGTTTTGTCCAAAATTTTATCTCCTTTGGTCTCAATAATTATTATTTCTGTTTTTAATCCTTTGTTTTCAAGCTGATTTTTTATGAAATTAGCTTGCCATAGGGCTAATAAACTCCCCCGTGTTCCAATTCTGATATTCATTTTAAAAAAGAAAAATGAATCCTATGATGCTATTAAATAAGCCCCAAAAGAATCCTAATAGTATTTGTTTTAACGTATGAGCTCCTAATTTTAATCTAGATGATGCAATAAAACCAGTTAAAATTAATATGAAAATTATAGGTTTAAAAAGAGAGGCTTCATCAAATTTAATACTTAACATTATGCAAATGCCTAATATTCCTGATATGGCCGAGATATGAGCACTTATTTTTGTTTTTAAGGAAATAAGTCCTAATCCAATAATATTTGTTGACATTATTATTAATAGTATTGAAGTGGGTTTTAATATTCCACCTTTTGCAAATAGAAAGTAAGAAAGAGCAAGGTAAAGGCCAGCAATCAAAAAATATACTTTCGGCCTTTCACTTCTTTGATCAATATGAATGGAGGAGATATGTTTTTTTTTAAATAACCAGTAAACCAATAAAATTGGAAAAATACTGGTATAAACTAAAATAATTAGGCTTAGAGTAAAAAAATTACCTATACTAAAAGCATTTAAGTATAAGGAAGAGGGTGAAATATAATAGAGAAAAATAAAAAAGCAAAAAGGCAAGAAAATAGGATGAAATAAATAAGATATAATCTTTGCTAATTTGTTTGGCACCTTAAAACCGTTTACTTTATTATCAGGAATTTTTTAAGAACACAAATATAAATCATTTTTATTTGTTTACATTTCTTTTCTCAACCTTGCCACTGGAATAGCCAACTGCTCTCTATATTTCGCAACAGTCCTTCTAGCAATGTTATATCCTCGTTTTTTTAATAATTTTTCAAGTTTATCATCAGATAGAGGTGAGTGTTTTGGTTCATTTTCAATCAACTCTTTTAAAATATTTTTTACTTCACGACTTGAAGCATCCTCCCCTGAGTCAGTGGCAATACCTTCAGAGAAGAAGTATTTTAATTGATAAATTCCAAAATCAGTTTGTACAGATTTACTATTGGCAACCCTTGAAACGGTCGAAATATCCATTTCAATTTTTTCTGCAATATCCTTTAAAATCATAGGTTTAAGCTTATTTTCATCTCCTTCTTCAAAGAATTCGCCCTGATAAATTACTATGGCCTCCATTGTTTTAAGCAGCGTTTGTTGTCTTTGTTTGATGGCATCAATAAACCATTTGGCAGCATCAAGCTTTTGTTTAACGAAACTTACTGTTTCTTTAATGTGCTTATTTTGCTTATCACTTTTATCATAAGTTTCAAGCATTTCTGAAAAAGAGCGACTCACCCTAAGTTGAGGAGCGTTTTTAGAGTTTAAAATAATTTCTAATTTTCCATTTTGTGAAGTCACAATAAAATCTGCCATTAAGTAAGCAGCAGTATTTTCACTTCCTGATAGACTCCCTGGCTTGGGATTTAGTCTTGTTATTAGACTTAGTGATTTTTTAAGAGTTTCTTCATCTAAACTTAACTTTTTTTGAATTTTATCAAAGTGTTTTTTTGTAAACTCTTCAAAATAATCTTCTAAAATGGTGAGTGCTATATTATTTTCTAATGTATTTCTGTTTTTTTCTAGCTGTAGAATTAAGCATTCTTGTAAATCTCTTGCTCCAATTCCAGCAGGTTCGAATTTTTGTATTTTTTGCAATAAAGACAAAATTTCTTCTTCTGAAGCATAAATATTTTGACCAAAAGCTAAATCATTGCAAATCGATCGTAAAGGTCTTCTTAAGTATCCGTCATCTTCAATTGATCCAATCAATTGTTCTCCTATTATTGTTTCTCTTTCACTTAACAATAAAAAACCCAGTTGTTGATTCAAGGATTCGGCTAGTGTATCCATGGAAACTACGGGTAGAGAGTCTTTTTCTTCTTCACCCCAGCCATCACTTGCCATTTTATAGCCAGAATATTCATCTTGGTTTATATATTCTTTTATATCCAAATTACTAAGTCCGTGTTGATCTAGGCTATCAAATTCATTGTAATCATCTTTATAATCATCATCACCTGGAGAAGAATTATTATAGCTTTCCTCCCCATAATTTTCCTCACTAAAACTTTCTGCATTTGTTCTTTCTGCTATGTCCATTCCTTCTTCCAAAGCTGGATTAATTTCAAGCTCTTCCTCAATTCTTTGATTAAGTTCTGCTGTAGGAATTTGCAATAATTTAATAAATTGAATTTGTTGAGGTGAAAGCCTTTGTTGAAGGGATTGACTTAAGGATAATTTTTGCATTTTCGTAGAGTTAAATTAAATGGTTATTAGGGACACTTATTGTAGGATTAACATTTATCATGCCAAAAATAATTAAATACTTTTGTAAAGCTAAAAAATATTTTTAAAAAATAATTTATTCCATACAATTATTAAATCTAATTATATTTAATGTGTTAGTAATTAGTATTTTAAATAAATTTAATTATTAATATATGCTAATTAACATTTAGACAAAAAAAGAATAAAAAAGTAACGATTTTTTTGAAATTAGCTTTTTTTTAAAATGCTTTTTCAATAGTTTTTAGTTTTAATTCTGTCTCTAGCCATTCTTTTTCAGCACTTGAATCTGCGGTGATTCCGCCACCAGAAAAGGCAAAAACGGTAAGGTTTTCAATTTTCATAGATCGAATATTGACAAACAAATGGCTGTCGGAATCTATATTAATTGGGCCAAGATATCCACTATAATATTCTCTATCATAGTTTTCAATTTTTGAAATAATCAAGGTTGCTGGTTCTTTAGGCATTCCACATACTGCTGGTGTGGGGTGCAACAAATCTAACATGGTGGAGCTTAGGTTGGGGAAATTAATTTCTTTTGTATTTATGCTATATGAAGATCCCAAATGGAGTAGATTTCCAGCTTTGATAGTTTTAGGGCCCTCCTCCATATATTCTCGTACCCGTATTTTTTTTAAGCAATCTATAATATACCTTCCAACTAAGGCCTGCTCTTCAATTTCTTTCTGAGACCAAAGTGCGTCTTTAGTTAGAATTTCTTTTCCTAAAGAATCTTCCGCAGATTGGGTACCCGCTAAAGAAACAGTGGTGAATATACCTTCCTTGTCTTGATGAACGAGTGTTTCTGGTGAAGCTCCTAACCAGATTTGTTTTTTCCATGGTATATTCACTAATGAAACGAAGGCATTTGGGTAAGAATTCGAAAGATTTATAAATCCAAGATAAAAGTTTTCACTTTTTAATTTTCCTAATTTAATTTTTCTTGAAAGAACAATTTTCTTGCATTTTCCATCTAGAATAGATTTTTTTACTTGATTTACTTTTTCTAAATAGCTTTCTTTTTCTAAATCTTGGTTTTCATTATTTGTTTGAAGACAAAAATCAAAAGGATATGGTATTGAATTTTTGTTTTCCAAATCTAATTTTTGGTTTAATTCTTCTGTTAATCTTACTTGGTGGTCTGGAGTAATTTTACAATAATAGTCTGCTGAAAAAAATAATGGTACTTGTTTTTCGGTATCGAATGGAGCCATTACAAAACCAGGAGGACAGTCCTCAAAATCAATCTTTTTATAAACTGGATTTTTATTGTAGCTAATTAAAAAATAACAAGAATCAGAAAGGGGCAACCTATAAATAGCAAAAGGAAAATTCAGTTCTTTGCAAATTATAATTAAGTGTGAGCAACTTATGGTTTTGCTTGCAATCTCCGATATCATTTTAAAATCGCTTGGTTTTCCTCTACTTTTAATTCCCCATTATTATATTTTGAAGGACATTTTAATAAGATTTGATCGGCATTAAAACAATTTTTTTGTAAATCCATTTTACCCACAACCACTACTTTCTCGGATTTGTCCATATCTTGGGGTTTAGGTTGATTAAAAACCACCAATTCTTGATTATTTAATGAATCGGTCATAATAAATTCGAATCTATTTGGGTCAATGGCTGGCTCATATTTCATTCCTTTTGGCTTGCCATTGCTGTCTTTCAATAATTCTCCCACTACATGAATAGAGGCTTTATCATTATTTTGAGCCATTTCTTTAGCTTCTTTAAAACTAGCGTAAGTACTTGCGTCGCCTATTGTAGAAATTATCATAATAATAGCTAGAGCTATTACTCCTAATGCAATAATATGTGATTTTTTCATTTTTTAATTTCTTTTTCGAGTTTGGTTATTTTTTTATCTAGAACAAACAAATAAGCCAAAAGGCCAATTGTAATTACACTCAATACGGCTACAACCACATAGATTTTACCATCTGCTCTAAAAGTATCTGCCATTTCTACTGTTTGTAATAATAAAATATTTGCTATTTTCATTTTTTATCTAAAATTGAATTTCTAACTAAATTAACACGAATTCTTAATGTACCAATCCAAAAACCTAAAAGAGTCCAAGCAATAACAGCTGGATAAAAGACGATTCTCATGGCACTGTCCATATCGTATTTTCCAAAGGCTGGATTCCCTCCATTGCCAGGATGAAGAGAGTCTGTAAGTCGGGGTAATATCCATACCAATGGCATAAATGCTGCAAAAGCAAAAATATTATATACCGCCGAAAGCCTTGCTTTTTTTTGTTCATCTTCAAACGATCCTCTTAATACGAAATAAGCAGAATAAATTAGCATACCCACTTCTACTGCAATTAATTTTGGGTCTTTAGGAAGTGGGTCTCCCCATGTATAATTTCCCCAAATGCTTCCAGTAATAAATCCTAAAATGCCAAACAGAATGGCCACATTAGCAAACTCAACTGCATATATGTCGTCCGATATTTTTCCATTTCTTAGATATTTAATAGAATAAATTAAAGAAGCTATCATCAAAGCCATCATTCCAAACCACATGGGCACATGAAAATAAACATTTCTAATGGTTTCGTTTAAAATCGGCTGCCTTGGCACTGTGCCTAAGAAACCATAAATAACCACATAAACTACTAATAAGGAGGTAAGATATTTCCACCAATTTTTTCTCATACTATTAACTTTTCCATAAATAAGGGAACAATAAATAACTTAACGATATAACTATTAAATCAATTCCTATTAATACTAAAATTTCATCATAATTAGATTGAATAGAGAGTCCATCCATACCATTTTTAGATAATTTAATTAACATGGAAAGCATAGGAAGCAATACAGGAAAACTGAGTACTGCCATTAATCCTGATGCATTATCAGCTTTGGAGGCTATTGCAGAAATTAAAGTAAGACTAGAAGAAAAACCCAAAGCTCCTAAAATTAATGATATAAGATAGACATAAAGATTTTGAACATTGTTGCCCATAAATACAATATAAATACCAAATCCAAGGCCACCTAAAAACATCATTAAAGCAAAGTTGTAAATAATTTTCGCAAGAATTATTGAAGTGGGTTTAGCTATTTGATAGTAGTAAATCTGCCTACCAGCTTTTTCTTGGATAAAACTTTTTGTTATAGAGTTTACAGCAGAAAACAGCATAATAATCCAGAAAAGGGTATTCCAAGTGATGGGTTCGATGTGATTTGTTTTCAATTTGAAACTAAGATAGCAAACAAAAACAGTGGAAACAACATACAAAATCATACCATTAAAGGCATATTTTTGTCTCCATTCCAAAACCATGTCTTTTAAAATTAAATTTTTTATCTCTTCCATTTAGATTGCAAAATTAACGAATTGAAAGGTTAAATCGAATGATTTTTATCATTTAATTATGAAAGTAATACAAGACATTTATTTTTTAGTTCTAATTAGATTTAAGGCAAATTTTAATTGGGAGTCTGACCTATTTTTGAAATCTTCAAAATTACTTTCCACGTAGTAGTCAGGTTCAACAAAAAAGTCACTCACTATTTTATTTTTTTGTGCGTGAACTATTTTATACAATGGAATTCTCACTTTCATTTTTGTATTGGGCAAAGTGAATATTTGCCAAGATCCAGCAAAGCTTCCCCAGTTTGCACCCCCGGGTCTAGTTCCTATAAAAGTAGCCCTTTGCATATCTCTCATTAAGCCTATGGTAAAAGTAGTAGCAGAATAAGACCCACCGTCCATTAATATGTATAAATTGTGTTTGAAACTATGTTTCTTTGAAAGTTTTATTGGTCTTTTTCTAAATTTATTTAAATAGAAATTTCCGTCAGAGCCTTTTTTGAATAATATTTTAGCCACTAAAGGAGGGAAAATAGTATAAAATGGGAAAATCTTTTTAAAAGTTTTGGGTTTAAAATACATGGAATCAATCAGCTTAAATGGTTCATTGGCTATGTATTTCGTAAGTCTTCCTACATTTGGTATATAGCCACCTCCATTTGCTCGAAGATCCAATATCAAATGTTCAATTTTGTTTTTCTCTATTTCTTTGAACTTGAGTTTAATAGTTTTTTTGAATTTTCTTTCGCTTACATCCAACTTGTTGGCCTTGTAACTAAAACTTGTGATATCCAATTTTGCGATACGATTTAAACTATCGAGTACTTTGAAACCCATATTGGATCTTGTGGCATTTTTATATCTATTTTTAAGCGTTAAATTCAAATCTTTTGTTGTAACAGTTGCTATAGTTTTGGTTTTTTCTAAACTATCGGGGTGAATTTTGAGGCTAATTTTTAAGCTATCTTGATGTCCGTAAAGGGTATTGTAGTAATTTCCAAATGCTTTTTCCGCATAATAAATTTTACTTATTGCATTACTATTATCTGTGCCATATAATTGCTGCATTTTTAAATAAACGGTATATATTGGTTCTCCATTTATGCTTTTTATTTGGCAGGTTCTAATAATTGTGGTATCACTAGAAAGATTATAGTGGACAAAAAAATCATTGCCAAAACGTTTTAATATAAATGGAAATAGCTTTGGATTTTTAGCTTTAATTTTTTTTGGTAAACTAACGGAAGTGTGTAAATCATGAATTTCTGCAACTGCTTGATAAATAGCATTGTAAGATTGATATGGAGTCAAAGAGTCTGCTAAATTTTGTTTTAGTTTGCCGTATTTATCTTCCAAATCAAACTTTGATTGATAAAAGTAAATTCCAGGATGATACTTTTCAAATAGTGTGATTAAAACTCCTAAGTCTTTTTCAACTCCCTCTTTTGGTACATATTTTTGAGCTTCAGAAGTATTCTTTATAGAAAAAATTAATAGAAAGAAAAGTATATATTTTGTTAAGTTCATTAATTAAAATATCAATTTTGAATTGGAGTTTTTGAAATCAAAACTAAAAATACACATCTTTTTTTTTATATTTGCGTTTGAAATTTAAAAGTTCTTTGAAAATTTATGCTAAATCGCCGTTTAATTCGAATCAGAGCTATGCAAACCCTTTATGCCTTTGAAAAAGCTAAAGGAGCTAACTATTTATTGGCTCAAGATTTAATTGCAGAGGCTTTCGCTCCAGATTTGAACTCCATGGAAAAGCAGGATAAACCCAAGCTTTTGGGTTTTCAAAAATTAGCTCAAAATATTTTTCAAGAGGAAATTTTTAATTCAGAGGGAACACCGGATGAAGCCGGGGTGCCATCCGAAGTGAAGGTTGTATTACAAAAAGCAAGAGAATTATTAAAAAACAAAAACAAAAAAGATTTTGAAAATAATAGTTTGCAATGCTTAATAAATGCCGAGAAAGTTTATGATCAATATTTGTATTTGTTAACTTGTTTAATTGAAATTGCTTCAAAGTTTTCAGATAATCAAAATTTTTCAAAAAATAAATTAATAAAAGCTTTAGCCGCTTCAAAAGAGCTTGAACATCAGGCTTTAAAAAGGGGAATTAATTGGGATAATGAAAGAACTTTTATCAACAAATTACATAATGAAGCATTTAAGAAAAACATTCATATTGATGAGTATCTTGATAAAATAAATCATACTTCTGAGGAAGATGTTGTAATAATTAAATACATTATTAAGAACATTTTATTAAAACATGAAGTATCTGAGGAGTTTTTTGAAAAAATGAATATTTTTTGGGAAGAAGACAAAGAGATTTTAAGGACTATGCTTTTTCATACTATTAAAGATTTTCCAGAGACTGGAAATGTTGAAATAGAAATTCTAGATGATGTTTGGGAGGAGAGTAAAGAGTTTTTAAAAGTTTTGTTTTGTGAAACTGTTAAAGAAGATAAACAATTAATGACTTATTTAGTACCAATTCTGAAAAATTGGGAGATGGATAGAATTATTGAAACAGACAGGATTTTGCTTAAAATGGCAACTACGGAGTTAATTAATTTTCCTAGTATTCCCATAAAGGTAACCATTAACGAAGTCATTGAGATTTCTAAAAATTTTAGCTCTTTAAAAAGTGGGCAGTTTATCAATGGAATTCTAGATTCTTTAATTCAAGATTTAACAAAGAAAGGAATAATTAAGAAATCGGGTAGAGGAATGTTAGATAATAAATAGTTTAAAAAGTATTTGTCTAAAGATTTTTTTTAAGGTAATTTTATACAACATATTATAAAATAATGAGTAGTTCATCAAAATCATTTATTGCTTTTTTAGCTGGCTTGGCAGCTGGAACGGCCATTGGTATACTTTATGCTCCTGAAAAAGGAGAAGTAACTAGAGAAAAACTTGGTAGCAAGTTACTTCAATATCAATCTCAATTGAAAAGCTTTATTGCCGACTTGATAGAAAGAGGAGAAGAGGTGGCTGATGAAATGTCTGGAGGTGACAGTGAAGCAAAAGCGGAAGGACAAAAAGTTGTGAATGAAGCTAGACAAAAAGCAGAGCGACTTTTGGAAGATGTAGAAAGTCTTATGAATCAAATCAAATCTAAATCATAATTTTTGTGAAGAAATTTTATTTTTTATTGTGTTTAAGTGGATTGGTTTTTTTCTCTTGTTCAGAATCTGATTCTACAAAAAATGAATCAAAAAGTGCTTTAAGTGATTCGGCTAAAATTGAATTTTTAAATACAACTTACGATTTTGGGGTAATAAATGAAGGTGAAAAAGTATCTACGGTTTATAAATTTAAAAATGTAGGTTCTATGCCACTCGAAATTTATAATGTGGAAGTTTCTTGTGGCTGCACTGTAGCAGAAAAACCTGAAAAGGCAATAGGGGCAGGTCAAACTGGAGAAATAAAAGTAGAGTTTAATAGCACAGGAAAAGTTGGAGTTAATAAAAAATTCGTGACCATAGTATCAAATGCTACTAATGCTACCGAAATAGTAAGTTTTAATGTAACAGTAAATAAAATAAACGAAAATAAATAAAGATGATTTTTTTACAAGCAACAGGTGGAGCAGGCAACTATAGTTTTTTGATTTTAATGGTCGGAATGTTTGCAGTAATGTATTTTTTTATGATCAGACCACAACAAAAAAAACAAAAAGAGCAACAAAAAATGGTGGAAGAGCTTAAAGCAGGAGATGAAATAATTACTGCAGGTGGATTGCATGGAAAAGTGTTATCTAATGATGGCGACACAATTACCATTGCTGCTGGTGGAGGTGCTAGATTAACTTTTGAAAAGTCTTCAATTACCAAAAAAAAATAACCAAATAAATTTTGTCAGTTTCCGCAAGAAATACCAAATCAATTCCTATCAAAGATGCTTTCGAAACATTTTTGAAAGCATATAACCTCAAGTCTAAGTTTAACGAAACTTACCTTGTGGCTTATTGGGAGAAAATTATGGGGAATTCAATTGCCAAACGAACTGACAAAATTTATATTAAGAATGGAGTTTTGTTTCTCAGAATTTCATCCTCTTCATTAAGCCAAGAATTAGTACTCGCTAAATCCAAGATTGTAAACCTATTAAATTCTGAAATAGGAGAAGAAATAATCAAAGAAATAGTATTTATTTAAAATGCTTATTGCGCCGCCATATATTAAAAGAGGAGATCTTGTAGCAATAACTGCACCTGCAAGTAAACTAGATTTAAAATCTCTTGAAACTGCGCTAGAAATCCTTCAAAATGATTGGGGTTTGGAAGTTTTAATAGGCTCAACTGTAGGTAAAAGTTTTAATGGCTTTTCTGATACAGATAATAATCGAAAAAACGAATTACAAGATTTTTTGGATGATCCCGCAATAAAATTTATTTTTTCTGCTAGGGGAGGGTATGGTTGTTCAAAGATAATTGATAACCTCAATTTTAATAAATTCAAAAATTTGCCGAAATGGGTATGTGGGTTTTCAGATTTAACAGCTCTTTTGTTAGAAATAAATTCCTTAGGCTTTCAGGCTATTCATGGAGTTATGGCAAAAACCATGACTTTTGATCCAGATTCTAACCTCTCCCTAAAGAAACTTCTTTTTGGGGAGAAAACGAATTATAAATTTAGATATACACCATCAAATGTCCTAGGAAAAGGGGTAGGAGAAGCTGTTGGTGGTAATTTAGCTTTATTAGTGCATAGCATTGGTTCAAAATCTGACCTTGCATATGATGGGAAAATTTTATTTTTAGAAGATATTTCTGAATACTATTACAATTTAGATAGAATGATGCTTCAACTTAAACGAGCTGGAAAATTGAATAAATTGGAAGGATTAGTGGTAGGTGATTTTTCAGATTGTAAAGAAAACGACATTCCTTTTGGCAAAAATCATGAAGAAATTATCTTGGAGCATATTTCAGGATTCAATTTTCCAGTCGCTTTTAATTTTGATTTTGGGCATGAAAATAAAAATTTAGCAATTAGAATGGGAGAGACTATTAAACTAGAGGTTAATAAAAAGTTTGTAAGTTTGAAATCCATATAAAATATGAACAAATTTGATTTTAAAAAATACCACATTAAGGCAATAAATGCTGAAAATGAAGAAGAAAAAGCAAGTATTAATTTAGAGTTAAAAGAATATTACGCATCTCTTTCGGAGGAAGATAAAAAAATTTTCAACGAAGAATTGCAAAATATTCTAATAAAGGAGATGGCAAATATTAAATCCGTTTATAATGGAGCCTCTCAAAATTAAATTAGGAATAAATTGTTTGTTGAAAGATTGATAAATCTTTAATTTTCAATGTTTTACACATAGGGTTTTGGATCTTAAAGAGTTTTTTTCATCCTTTTTTTTATCTTTTTGTTTATTTTAAAAAATTCTGTTCTAGTTTTTGATGTACTTTAAATGCTAGGATTAAAGCATATTTTT
>JANNWE010000492.1:0-1699 GCA_031414675.1 Cytophagaceae bacterium | reverse complement strand
GTCTTTTAGTCAATTGGATGTTGCTTTGTTTTGAACCTGAGCCTGCTTTGTTTACACAGGATTCAAATAAAAAGCCTGATAGTAAAAGTATACTTAAAAAAATACGCATTTTAATAGTTTTTTAGTTTTAACAAATTGTAATTTAATAATAATTAGTCTAACCAGACTTGCTGCGTAAACGCTCCATTGACAGCGGCATCCCATACTTCGACTCTAACCCACGTTCTATTTTTCAAATTAATTGGTATTTTTAATTGCTCTTGTCCAAATGCTTTTGAAGAAGTCATGTCTATTCGTTTTCTGTAAACTTGTTTTCCATCCCCAGAAATTATTTCAGCAAATGTGAGCGGAAAAGTCCAATTTATCGCTATGGAAATTGTTGCTTTCCCATTATTTGGCAGTCTTAAAGTTTCGCCAGCTCCTTTACCATTAATGCTAAAACTTGGCAGCATGATTTCTCCCGTGGAAACAAAAAACTTACCTTGTTTCATCACATCCAATATAGGTTGCCACCCATCTTTAAAGTTTGGCAAATTATCCATATGAAGATAATTTACATTCAAATGAGCATAGGTTTCATTTTCGGGTTCCATTGAAAAAATATCAGCCTCAGCAATAACATGTTTTTTTAATCCCCAATTGGCCATATCGTCCATAAGATCCAACACTCTTGGACTCAGTCTTGGCAATGATAAATCGGCAGGTATGTTTTTCCATGCAGCACCAAAAAAATGGTCAGATTTAAAAAATGCTTCTTCTTTATATTTATCAGGGAAACCAGTAGAACCCTTTGTACGCGCATGGGCTGTCCAAGCCAATCCATTTTCTACTTCCAATAGTTTCAGCATATCATGTTTGTCACCGATTCGATATACTTTTCCATAAATTGGATCTTCACTTAAAAAAGGCATATCCGGCTTTCTTGACATAATCCAATATACTGGTTTAGGAAAAAAATCAAGCCAATGTCCACCGAAAAAATTGTTAGGTTCTTCACCAGTTAATAATAAAAAATTAGCATCTGACAGCCGACTACATTCACCAAAAAGTGTTTTTAATTCTATTAAGCGTTGGTCATCAGGACCTTTAGGATGGCCAGGGCCATGAAATTCGGCTAAATGCACAATGTTTACACCAGAATTTTTAAAAACTTTTACAAAATTGGGTATCTCTGGAACTGGTTTTCCTGCCAAAACCGTTTTCATAGTATGCTCATTATGAAAATGGCTTGACATAGTTTTATAACCAGCTAATTCTGGATATTTGTCATTATGGGTAAATTTCTTTACGTCCTCTAATAAAACAGTAGGGCTTTCAGTATTTAACATACAGAAAAAATTTAGCCTTTGATTCGTTTTCGGAGGGGCATTTACCCAAGGCACCCAACGCTTATCACCCATTGGATCTTGCCTAATTCCGATACCGAATGTAGGCAAAAGACTTTTGTAGTTTGTTCCATACCATGTAAAGTCAAGATTAAAGGCTTCATCTAATGGATAAAAATATTGATGAGGAGGAGGAAAAACAGCTAGACTTCCACTCTTGTTGGCACCTATTATTGTTCGATATTTTACAGCCTGAGCTTTATTTGAAAGATTTAAATCTGCATCAATATATTGCATTTGATTATCCGTGTCGGCCCAAGCAATCTTTTCCCAAATGGGCCGAGAAGTTACCAAGCCAGCATCATAGAGTATGG
>JANNWE010000491.1:0-3215 GCA_031414675.1 Cytophagaceae bacterium | reverse complement strand
GAGAAAATTTCATGAAAAATTTTACCAAAAACATAAAAAATGTAATCCCTGACTTTCCTTTATGGAGCAATCGAATTGATAAACCATCAAAACATCCTATAACTTATGGAGGGAATACCTTTTTAAATGAGGAATACAATGATGGCCAAGAAAAAATTGTATATTTCAGTTCATGTATTAATAGAATAATGGGAGGTGATATTTTCAATACTTTTGAAAAACTGTGCCTTAAAGCAAATATCAAAATGATGGCTTCTGGTAATTCGAATACTGCTTGCTGTGGGCAAATATTTTCTTCAAAAGGCTATACAGATGCTTACAGTTTTACCAGTAATCAAACCATTGAAAAACTGTGGGTAGATTCTGAACAGGGAAAATTCCCAATTGTAATGGATGTAACGAGTTGCACTCAAACTTTGAAAACTTGTAGATACACTTTATCTGATGAAAATAAAGCCAGATTCGATAAAATGACGTTTTTTGATGTTATAGATTTTGCAGCCGACAAGCTTTTGCCTAACTTAACTATTTCGAAACCAAAAGATAAAATTGTTTTTCACCCAGTTTGTTAGGTTCATAAAATGGGTAGTATGTCTAAATTGCAATTAATTGGAAAAGCATGTGCTAAACAAGCTGATATTCCAGCCTTTGCTGGATGCTGCGGAATGAGTGGCGATAAAGGTTTTTTCTATCCAGAACTCACCAAATCAGCAACAAAAATTGAAGCAAACGAAGTGAAGCTAAGCGAATATGATGGCTATTATTCTTCGTCAAAAACTTGCGAAATGGCTCTTTCTGATGCAGTTGGCAAAAATTATGAGTCCATATTGAAGTTATTGGATGAAGTAACCTAATTTGAAATCTATTGTTCAAAAAATGAATTTTTTAAAAATCAATTATATAAAAAAATATGACCTATAATTTTAACCCTCCAAATAGAGTTTTAATGGGCCCTGGCCCGTCAGACGCACATCCACGTGTGCTTAGAGCTATGGCTAGCCCCTTAATTGGGCATTTAGATCCTCTTTTTGTTGAAATGATGGACCAAATAAAAAGTATGGTTCAACAAACATTTTTGACAGAAAATGCCCTAACATTTGTTGTTTCTGCACCAGGAAGTGCCGGAATGGAAACCTGTTTAGTAAATTTATTAGAGCCAGACGATGAATGTATTATAGTAACAAATGGAGTTTTTGGCGGAAGAATGGTGGACATAGCCGAAAGGAGTGGTGCAAAAGTATTCAGAGTAGATACCGAATGGGGCAAGATTACCGAGCCCGATCAAATTAAAAAAGCATTATTAAACTGCCCTAAAGCCAAATTGGTTGCCATCGTCCATGCTGAAACCTCAACAGGGGCATTGCAACCTTTAAAAGAAATTAGCGATTTGGTTCATGAAGCCGGTGCTTTATTAGTAGTAGATGCTGTCACCTCCTATTGTGGAATGCCACTAAAAGTTGATGAATGGAAAATAGATGCCATTTATACGGGTACGCAAAAATGCCTTTCAGCACCTCCAGGTTTGTCGCCAATTAGTTTTTCAGAAGCTGCCGTAAAAGTTTTGGACAACCGTAAAACAAAAGTTCAATCTTGGTTTTTGGATTTGACAATGGTGAAAAATTATTGGGCGGGCGCCAAACGTGCCTACCATCACACCGCTCCAATTTCTTCCGTTTATGCCTTACATGAAGCATTAAACATCGTATTGGAAGAGGGGCTTGAAGCTCGATGGGCTCGCCATCAGGAGGTTCATAATTATTTAAGGATGCAATTGGAAAAACGAGGATTCCGATTTTTGGTTGATGAAAAATACCGTTTACCTAATTTAAATTCCGTTTTTCTGCCAGATGGATACGATGAGTTGGCCCTGCGAAATCAATTATTATATAAGTATAATATTGAAGTTGGTGGCGGCTTAGGTGCATTTGCAGGGAAGCTTTGGCGTATAGGTATAATGGGCGAAAGTGCCACTAAAAACCATGTAAATATGCTAGTTGGTGCTTTGGATGAGTTGATGTAGAAATTGGAAATATTAGATGATGAAAAGAAAGGAGTTAGGCTTAGCTCCTTTCTTTTTTATTATAGATCTGAAGCGTTAAAAATAGTCCAAGTAATAGTAATACCAATCCAAAAATATAATAATACCCTTTTGTAAAATCTGGAATTACGGTAGCTGTACTTGCCACAATCATTTCATATTTTGGAACAATCCAAGTAATTAAATACGCTTGAGCAATCACAATTAAACAGACAAAAAATAGCATAATAAAACTGTGTTTTACGGTAAATCTGAATAGCTCCGATTCCTTGCCTACCAAATTTCCAGCGGCCGCTGCTACAGCAATTGATTGAGGGGATATCATTTTCCCAACCACCCCGCCTGAAACATTAGCCGCAACCGTAATTACAGGATCCACCCCTATGGAGGTGGCAGTTGAAGATTGTAATTTACCAAAAAGAGCATTGGCTGATGTATCAGATCCAGTGATAAACACCCCTAACCAGCCAAGCATAGGAGAAAAAAATGGAAAAACAACACCAGTTGTTGCTAAAGCTATTGCCATAGAAATGGTTATTCCTGAGTCATTTACAATATAAGCAAAGCCCAAAACAGCAGAAATTGTAATAATAGGAAATTTAAGTTGACCTAAAGTTTCCAAAAATATTTTGCCTGCTTCTTTAAACTTTAAACCAATTATTGGAATTGAAATTAGGGCAGTAACCAAAATTGCAGTACCAGAGGCCGACAAATAATTGAATTTAAATAGATGGGCAATTTCTTTTCCATTTTGATCAATTATCATGTTGTGTAATCCTGGGAATTCAAATTGAGATGCTCCAATAGCATTAAAAACTTCTTTTATTGGTTTTATTCCCCAAGCGATAATAATTATCGATAAAATAATAAAAGGTGACCACGCCCTAATAATTTCAACGACTGAATATTTAATATCTGTATTTAATGTTGGTTCTGGTTCATTTGGAAAACGCCAGATCGTTTTTGGTTTCCAGTACTTCAATAAAACAATCATACTCAATATTGAACCAATGCCAGCAATCACATCGGGAAGTGCGGGTCCTATAAAATTGGAGGTAAACCATTGTAAAAAAGCAAAAGAAACTCCTGATACCAATATGGCGGGTAAAACCTCACGGGTTTTCTTGAAACCAGCCATAATAACGACCAAATAAAAAGGCAGAATTACCGATAAAAT
>JANNWE010000490.1:0-8714 GCA_031414675.1 Cytophagaceae bacterium | reverse complement strand
CTTTAAAAAATATACTTGAGTCTGTTGTATTTATTAGATATATAGCTCCAACTGCATTTGGAGTTCTTCTGTCTTGAGAACTTAAATAAGCTAAGCCAGTTTCCTGATCAACTGTAATATCCTCAATTCCTGGAGGGCTTTTAACAATCTCCTCATTTTTAGTATTTATTTCAACTATTTTTAAGAATACTCCGCTTAATTCTAGCGTAGCATATATTTTATAAATCAAAAACAAAACCAGAGCAAATAGAACCCATTTTCCTTTTTTCATCAATCTAAATTATCAATTAATATATCTTCCGTTTCTTCCACATGATCTAATGCATATTCCATTTTTTTCATATCCAATTCGTTCTCGTTTCTAGATATCCAAATAGTTGCGACTCCATTACCAATAAAATTTGTAATTGCACGTGCTTCAGACATAAAACGATCAACTCCTAATAGTAAGGCTAAACCTTCTACTGGTATGACTTTTACCGCCGTTAAAGTGGAAGCTAAAACAATAAATCCACTACCTGTTACACCTGCCGCTCCTTTAGAGGTTACCATTAAAATGCCAATAATAGTGGCAATTTGGCCCAATTCTAAATGAATGTTAAAGACTTGAGCCAAGAATAATACTGCCATAGATAAATAAATTGTTGTACCATCGAGATTAAAAGAATAACCAGCAGGTACAACTAATCCAACTACCGATTTAGAACAGCCCATTTTTTCCAATTTTTCCATCAAAGAAGGCAATGCGGCTTCCGAAGAAGAGGTGCCCAAAACAATTAATAATTCTTCTCTAATATATTTTAAGAATTTCCAAAGGCTAATTTTATAATAACGAAGTATTAAACCGAGGACTACAAAGATGAAAACAGCCATAGTGGCATAAACAGTTATCATTAGTTTTCCAAGAGGTAAAAGAGTAGCTATACCATATTTCCCGATAGTGTAAGCCATTCCACCAAAAGCCCCAATAGGTGCAAGTAACATGACTTTATGTAAACCCCAAAATATTTTTTTTGAAATTGGGCTTAAAAAATCAACTAAAGTTTGCCTTTTTGAATGATTACTCATTACTATACCTATCACAATGGCAGCCACTAAAATTTGAAGTGTTATGTTATCTAAAAAGAATTGCAGCCAACTAAAATCTTGGGCTTTGTTTGTGTATTTAGAAATATCTCCTCCAGAAATATTTGAAGTAGAAACCCCTTTTCCTGGCTGGATAATATAAGCCATTATCACACCTATTAAGAGTGCGAAAGTAGTTACTATTTCAAAATAAACTAAGGCTTTTGCCCCTACTTTTCCTACCTTTTTAAGATTTCCCATTGAGATTATTCCCAATGTAATGGTAATGAAAATGATGGGGTTAATAAAAATCTTTACTATAGAAATAAAGAGACTACTGAAAAATTCCGAAAAAGTTGTTTTTATTTCAAACTCAGATAAAATCAGGTTGAATTTTATTGGATTTTCAAGAATTGGAAGTAAAGCAATTTCGGGAAAGAAATGCCCTAAAAGTATACCAAGAGTTATGGCAGTTAAAACCCAAAAGGTTAAATTTTTGAATAATTTGAGCATATGTTTAAATATTTTTTTTCTTTAGTTTTAGGCAAATTTAAACGCTTTCATATAGTCGCCATCTAATTTGATATCTTGCAACTGAGTTGAATTATCAAACCTTTCTTGCTCAACTATAAAATACTCCATGCCTTTTTGTTTAGCGGTTTTTAGTATTTTTGGAAAATCAATACTCCCTGTTCCGACAACACATGAAGCTCCAATTGGCCAAAAACCTTTTTCTGGACCTTCTTTTATTAAGATTTCTTTAACTTTTTCTTTAGGATACAAATCTTTAATATGACATAATTTAAATCTGCCTGTGTAATCCTTTAACCATTTTTCTGGATCCTGACCCGCTTTTACTACCCAATACAAGTCTAATTCAAAATCTACTAAATCTGCATTGGTGCCTTTTAACATAATTTCTTCCGGAATTTTGCCATCCTGGGTTGGAAGAAATTCGATATGATGATTATGATATGCCATTTTTAATCCACTAGCTTTGGTGATTTCTCCTTGTCTATTTAGTCCATCAGTAATTTTGTTCCATTGGTCTGAGGTTTTAATATTTTCACCAGGAAATGGATTAATTAGGTACTTAACTCCCACAACTGCAGCATCATCTACTAATTTTTTAAAGTCATTCTCGGTTTCTTTTTTTACAGTAAAGTCTGAATTAATATGACTACTAATCATTTTCATTCCCAAATCACCAATAAAAGTATTAAAGTCCTTTGGAGTCATGCCCCAAAAAACTCCTTTATCACCAGTAAAACTTTCTATTTGATTATAACCAGCTTCAGCAATTGCTTTTAGGGTGGCTTTTGGGTCTTTTGCCATTTCTTCTTTTACGGTCCACAATTGTAAGCCAAAGTTTTCAATTGCTTTTCCGCTTAAATCATCTATAATTTGTGTTTTTTTAGTTTCAGAACTGGAAGACTTACAAGAGCTCAGAGACCAGGTAATCAAAGGGGAGGAGATTGCGGTTAAGCTTGTATTTTTTAGAAAGTTTCTTCTTGATTGATTCATATTTAGGGCTTTTGTAATTTTATTTCGAAAGTAGTCTAATTTTTATAAATATTTAATTTTAAGCACGAATAAATTGAATATCATTATGAATTTAAAGGAAAAACCTTCTTATTTTTCAGAACTTTTTTCATTTATTGTTTAAATATTTTTTGTAAAAAAAGAATGGCAAAGGTATAGAAACTTTATATGCGCAAAAAAAGAGAATTTATTAGAGGTAAAAATTTGTTCTAATCACGGTTGACAAAAGATTGCTACATGGTTTTATTTGATGCTCTGGCCATAGCATTCCTAAAGCTAATGTTGACTTCGAATCCTAAAATAAGTATTAAAGCAATTAGATATATCCAAACCATTATTGCTATTAAGGTGCCAATTGAGCCATATAGGCGGTTATAGGAGTTGAAGTTTTCTATATAATAGGAAAATAGATTTGTAGCAACTATGCACATTACAGATGAAAATAAAGCTCCAAAATTAAAAAATTTTAATTTCCGATGGATAGCAGGAGCAAAATAATATATGCTGGATATTCCAAAGTAAAAAATTAAGAAAACCATTAAATATCCAAGAAATTGTAGCCCTACATAACTAAAATTTTCTGTTAGTATTCCTTTAGAAGTAACATAACTTAAAGTGATTTTTCCAACAATTAAAATCACAATTGCAACTAGTAAAACCAAAACCAATAGTATAGTAAGAATTAGACCAATCCATCTTGCTTTTAAAAAACTCCTTTTTTCTCGTTGTTTTAATGCCATATTGAAGGCTCTCATTAATGACATCATGCCATTAGTGGCTGCAAACAATGCAAACATAAAACCAAAAGATAGAATGTCGAGACGTGGTCTACTTATGATTTCTAAAATAGTACCAGATATGCTTTCATATAAAGCTTTTGGAAGTATTGAATTTAAAAATTCCATTATTAATACGTCCAGCTGATCTATCGGAATGTAAGGAATAAGTGTAAATAAAAACAAAGTGGCTGGAAAAACAGCTAATATAAAACTAAAAGAAACCGCTGCTGCCCGCTGATCTAAATCAAAATTCAATAATTTTTTATATAAAATCATTAAAAACAAATAAATTGAAACTGTAGTGTTTAAAATATAGATGTTTTGAAGTTTGTCCTTAATTCCTTCAACAGCCTTATTATATTTTTTTTTAGATGTCATTAGTGAAAAAATAGGGTTTCAGTTTTTCAATAATTTCATTTGGGCAAACTGTGATTTTTTGATCTACAGATTTTAGGAAAACAAGGGTAGTTTCTCCTTGATGAATAATTCTTCTTTCTTCATTAACTATTTCCACGGCAAATACAATTCTAAATTTGGGAATATGCTTTAATGAAATTTTAATGGTTAGGAGTTCATCATATTTAGCTGGTTCTAAGTATTTAGATTTATTTTCATAAACTGGCATCCAAATTCCTGCATCTTCTATATCTTTATATCTAATGCCTAATGCTCTCAGGGCCTCTACTCTTCCAATTTCATATAACTTAGCATAATTTCCGTAATACATAAATCCCATTTGATCCACATCTGCATATCGCACTCGGTAGGGATATTCAAAAATATACATTTATTTGATTCCTCTTTGGTCTAACGCGTTTTGATAGATATCGGCATTTTTTAAGTGCTCTCCATAAGTAGCCGCAAAATTATGGTAGCCAGAAAAATCTTCTTTTGCACAAAAATAGGTATAGTTATGCTTTTGATAATTTAGAACAGAATTAATTGCATTTCTCTCTGGTAATGCTATTGGACCTGGAGGCAAACCAGTATTTTTATAGGTATTGTAAGGAGAAACTATGGATAAATGTTTGGTTAATATTCTTTTAATGCTAAAATCTCCAACTGCGAATTTTACAGTGGGGTCGGCCTGCAAAGGCATATTTTGAGCAATTCTATTTATATAAACACCTGCCACTACTGGCATTTCATCAACTTTATTAGTTTCACTTTGCACAATCGATGCCATTACACCCACCTGAATGGGTGTCATATTAATTTCATTTGCTTTATTTTTTCTTTCTGTATTCCAGAAATTAGTATATTCTAAATTCATTCTTTTCAAGAAATCGTCCGTACTAATATTCCAAAAAATAAAATAAGTGTCAGGTAGAAACATGCACATAATAGTCTCTGATTCAAAACCATAATTTTTGCAAATAGTAGAGTCATTGAGCTTTTCTAAAAGTTCATCTGAATTTAAAAGCAATTTTGACCCTATTTTTTTTATTAAATCTTGTTTGGTTCTAATATTATTAAAAGTAAGCTTTACTGGGTCTTGCCTACCACTTCTTAATTTTGAAATTATGTTTTTATTGGATGAATTTGCAGGTATTTCATATCTACCAGTTTTTATTTTTTCTCTGTATGACATCCTTTTTGTCATAAAACCAAAGGAAACCTCATCATTAATGATTTTATTTTTTCTCAATGAATCCATAACTGTTTCATAAGTAGAGTTTTCTGGGATGTAAAGAATAAAAGTCTTTTTGCCATCGACATTTAGATTTGGGCTTGTAGCAACTTGCCAGAAATAAAATGAAAATGTTGCAGCTAATGTTGAAACTATTACTAATAAATAAATAACAACTTTTCGGTTTTTAAACATATAATTGAGCTATTAATTGTTCCTTACTCAATAGCGTTTGTTCGCCATTAAGCATATTTTTTAGGTTAAATTTTTGAATTTTAATTTCTTCCTCACCTATTACTAAAACAAAGGGAATATTTTTTTTGTCTGCATATTCAAATTGTTTTTTCATTTTTGAATTTTCAGGATAAATCTCAGCTTTTATTCCATTGTTACGAAGGTAACTTAAAATTTCAAGTGAAATTGGAAGGCTTTTTTCTCCAAAGTTTGTTATCATTATTTTAGTGCCTATAACTGACAGTTGTTCGGGAAATAGGTTTAACTCTTGCATCACATCGAAGATTCTATCCACTCCTAAAGAAATTCCAACTCCTGAAACCCCAGGCATTCCAAAAGTTCCAGTTAGATTATCGTATCTTCCGCCACCCGCAATACTACCAATACTCACATCTAATGCTTTTACTTCAAAAATAGCTCCTGTATAGTCACTTAGCCCTCTTGCTAGCGAAGGGTCGAACGCTATTTTTGAAATTGAAATTCCCAAATTTTCTACAAGTTTCCACACATTTTCTAATTCGGAAACGCCTTTTAAACCTACTTCAGAACCTGCCAACCATTTTTTTAATGTTGAAAATAATTGTTTTTGGTCATTTGGTAAATTGAAAAGAGTTTGCAAATTTTCTATGTTTTTAAGCGTAAAGCCTTTTTCCAATAATTCAATTTCTACTTTTTCTTTCCCAATTTTATCTAATTTATCTATAGCCACGCAGAGATCAGTTTCTTTGCCGGCAGCATCAATAGTTTCTGTTATTCCGTATAAAATTTTTCGATTATTTATTTTGATTACAATGTTTTTTATATTTAAATTTTCAAAAACTTCATATAACATGGCCACTATTTCTGCTTCACAGATTAAGGATTCTGTTCCTATCACGTCTGCATCACATTGATAAAACTCTCTGTATCTGCCTTTTTGGGGTTTGTCTGCTCTCCAAACGGGTTGTATTTGGTAGCGCTTAAATGGCATTGTTAATAGATGCCTATTCATAACCACAAATCTTGCAAATGGAACGGTCAAGTCATACTTTAATCCTTTCTCAGCTACTTTTTTTAAAATTTCTTTTGACCCAATTTCTAAATCACTTTCTTTAAGGTCTTTAGCAAAATCTCCAGAGTTTAGTATTTTAAACAGCAATTGATCCCCCTCTTCTCCATACTTTCCCATCAACACCGATAAGTTTTCAATTGCGGGAGTTTCAATAGGCAAAAACCCAAATTTTTGATATACTTTTTTTATTTGGTCAAAAATAAAATTTCTTTTTACCATTATTTCTGGACCAAAATCTCTTGTTCCTCTAGCTAAACTTGGTTTAGACATTCTTTAGTTTTTCGTATTTAATTTATTTCAACGCAAAAATAATAGATTTTAGCCACTTTTCTGAAGCCAACTCAGGAATTGAACAATATTTGACAGCAAAACATGTTTGAATAAATATTTTTTTTAGAAATTAAATAGATTTGTATAAGAAAAAAATAAATTTTCTTACCTTTGCAGCTGAAAATAGATTTTAAGAGAAAAAATAAATTATATATTGCAATGGGAGTTACTCAATTGAAAAGAAAAAGTCGCAGAAATAGAGCGATAGCAAATAATAAAATAGCTTCGATTAAGCAATTAAGCTTGAAGCCAATGATAAAGAAAGTGGATGTTGAAACCCTGAAACAAGAATTTGCTAAATAATATTAAAACCCTCAAGCTTGAGGGTTTTTTTGTGACTGTAAGTTTATTTCTTTAGTCCTTTTCTTTTTTGTTTTTACAAATTTTTTGGATTTTTTCTTCCAATTTTTTGAATCTCGCATTTCAGTTTTATAGACTACTGCTTTTCCAAAAATAGAAATTCCCGCATTTATCACAATTAAAGATATAGTTCCCCAAATTATCCAAGAAGAGATTTCAGATCCATCGTGCTTTAATTTTGCTGCCTCACTTAATAAAGATAATCCAAAACCAATCAATAATAATCCAGAAATAGAAGCAATTAGCCACTTTATTTTTAAGTCCAATTTTTTTATGAGCTTTTGCCCAGGTGTTTTTTTATCTTTTAGTATCATATTGGGAAATTTATTAGTAAAACTACTACTATCATTTAAACAAACATAATTGATTTTAGATTTTTTTATTGAAAGTAAATTCGATTCAACTATACCACCATTCCTAGTTTGAAATTCTTGAAATAAAAATAAATTTTTTGATTCAGCAGAAATCAAAAATTGAAAAAATGTAAACTTGAAAATTCAACAATTTTAGTTTAAAAATTTTGATTGATTTTGTTATTTGAATTCACATACTAAATCCTGCTTTCAAGATTTTTTTCTTATGATTATGAATTAATTAGTTTTTATGGGCTAAGAAATATTTATTCTTTAAATTGCACCTTTTTAAATCATCAACAAATAAAATAATGATACTCAAAGGGAAAGTTGCTTTAATAACAGGAGCAAATTCAGGAATCGGTTACGCTACGTGCCTTCTTTTTGCGAAAGAAAAATGCAAAATACTTGCTTTAGACTTAGGCAAGGAATTGTCTTCAGATTTAAAAATAAAATTAGCCACTTTAGGAGCCGAGGTTAGTTATTATTCCTGCGATGTATCAGATTACCAAGCTGTTGTTTCTAGTATTTCTAACATGATAGAAAACAATTCTAAAATCGATATCTTAGTAAATAATGCTGGCATTTTAGGGCCAAGAAAGAAAACTTCCGATTATCCGACCTCCGACTTTGATAGAGTAATTGACGTAAACATTAAGGGAGTTTATTATTTAATGAAAGCTATACTTCCCCATATGCTTATTCAAAAAAACGGCTCAATAATTAACACAGCGTCTGTTGCGGGTCATGTGGGCATGGCAGGGCATATTGCATATTCTGCTAGTAAGCATGCTGTGGTTGGAATGACAAAAACCGCTGCTTTGGAATATGCTAAAACTGGTATCAGAGTAAACGCAATATGCCCGGGTTTTACACAAACATCGATGGTAAGTGACGCACAAATTGATCCCGAATATTTAGAGGCATTAAGACATGTAACTCCAATGAAACGTTTTGGAGAGGCATCTGAAATTGCAAATGCAATATTGTTTTTGGCATCTGATGCATCAAGTTTTATGACCGGTCAGAGTATGATTTTAGATGGAGGATTATCAGCACAATAAAATATTATGGAATATACAAAAGTTTTTTCGCTAAAAGGAAAAGTTGCTATAATTACGGGAGCAAGTAAAGGAATTGGAGAATCTATTGCACGTTTTTTTGCTGCTCATGGTGCAAATGTGGTTATTAGTAGTAGAAAACAGGCAGATTTAGATATTCTCGCAAAAGAAATTGAGAAAGAGTCCGGTGCAAAAGTATTGGCTGTAGCTGCTCATGCTGGAGATATCTCTCAACTCGAGCATTTGAAGAATCAAACAATTGCCACATTTGGCGGAATTGACATAGTAGTTAATAACGCGGCAACTAAC
>JANNWE010000489.1:0-11599 GCA_031414675.1 Cytophagaceae bacterium | reverse complement strand
CCGGCTGAAGAGGGTGCTGGTGGAGGGAAAACCTATTTAGTAAAAGAAGGGATTTTTAAAGATGTAGATGCAGTATTACATTGGCACCCTGGAGATAACAACAATGCTAGTCCGAATTCCTCTCTAGCCTATAGAGTTACTAATTTTTCTTTCGAAGGCCTAGCTGCACATGCTTCTGCCAGTCCTGAAAAAGGAAGATCTGCTCTAGATGCGGTAGAGGCCATGAATTATATGGTGAATTTAATGCGAGAGCATATTTCTCCAGAAACCCGAATTCATTATGTTATAAAAAATGGAGGGCTAACGTCTAATATTGTACCCGATTACGCCATGGTAGAATATACCGTAAGACACCCTTCTGCCAAAGGTTTAGAAGAAACCTGGCAAAGAATTATAAAAGCCGCGGAGGCTGGTGCTTTAGGAACTGAAACCAAAGTCAAATACGAGATTCTGGCTGGACTTTACAACCTACTTCCAAATGAAGTGTTAGCTAAAGAAATGCAAAAAAGTTTAGAAAAAGTAGGGGGAGTTAAATACTCAAAAGAGGAAACAGAATTTGCTGAGAAAATTCAAAAAACAGTTTTTTCTCAAAGTTTTGCTTCCATTACATCTTCTAACGAGGTTAAATCGTATCAATCAGGATTGTCATTTCCTGCATCCACTGATGTTGGTGATGTGAGCTGGGTGGTTCCAACAGCTGGGCTTTCTACAGCTACTTGGGTACCCGGTGTACCTGCTCATAGCTGGCAAGCAGTGGCTTGTAATGGCATGAGTATTGGACACAAAGGCATGATAAACGCGGCAAAAACCATTGGACTTACCGCACAAAATTTGTTTCAAAACACGGAAATCCTAGAAAAAGCAAAACTAGAACTTTATGAACGCCGAGGAGCAAAAGTGTTCAATTATAAATCTTTAGCTGGAGACAGAAAACCGCCATTGGATTATAGGAAGTAATTCAATTTTTGAAATTTTACCTTTAATTTGACCCGATTTATTTAAAAACTAAACTTTTTTTAAGGATAGCTAAACATCGGGATAGCTCATCTGTGGTAGAAGAAGCGAAACCTAATCTTGTATAATTTTTGATTTTCCCTTCCACATTATGGTGAATGCCATTGGAAAAATATAGTCCATTTTTTAAAGCTATTTCTGCGGTTCTTTCTAAATCAATTTTTTCAGAAAACTTTGCCCATACAGACATTCCTCCCTCTGGAATCTGAAATTCAATATGGTCAGGAAACATTTCAGAAAGTTTTTTGCAGAAAAAATCTCTTCTGATTTTGTATTCTTTTACAGCTTTGCGTAAGTGTTTTTGAATTATACTTTCATGCAATAGTTGGGCGATGGCGTTTTCTAACATGCTGTCGCCCTGACGATCGATAATTCTCCTGTAATTGGCCAAATGATCAATAACATCTTCTGTTGCTACCAAATAACCCACCCTAAACCCCGGAGAAATACTCTTAGTAAATGACCCAGAATATAAAACCAAGCCTTGTGTATCTGCACTCGCCAAGGGCATAAGAGGCCTACTTTGATAGTGAAATTCATAATCGTAGTCGTCTTCAAAGATTATAAATTGGTATTTTAGAGCTAATTGCAGTAACTTAATTCTTCGGTTAGCTTTTAAAATCACTGTTGTAGGATAATTATGATGCGACGTCACATAAACCAATCGGACTGCTTGCGTTTCACAAATCACAGCCAAGGCATCCACATCTATCCCATTTTCATCAATGGGTATGCGAATTATTTCTGCCTCTGCTTGAAGAAAACTAACAGTTGCACTTTGCCAACTCGACTCCCCAATCACCACTTTGTCTTTGGCTTTAATAAACGCCAAATTGGTTAAATAAAGCCCCATAATGGTACCTCTGACGATCAATAGATTATTTTCTGAAATGCCAAGGCCTCTAGTTTCGTTTAGATATTTGGCTAATTCTTTTCGAAGCCAAAGTGTTCCTTTTGTATCGCCATAACCCAATTTTTGATAGGAATTACCCACTAATAGCTTACTTCGGTAAGCTCTTGCCAAGTCTGCCAATGGGGCCAATCGTGGGTCGGGAAAACCGTCGTCTAAATGCAGATTATTGATAGATTTTATCAATGTTCGTTCTAAAATTTTCTTTTTTTCGAACGGAAAACCGGCAGTTATTGATTTTTCAAGTTGGATTTCTAACTGTAAAATTTGCGGTGAAATTTGAGGCAAATCTTTAGCAACAAAAGTACCGCTGCCCACTTTACTTTCAAGCCAACCTTGCGAGGCTAAATCTTCAAAAACCTGTGTAATAGTTTTCCGATGAACCCCTAAAATCTGGCTCATTTCTCTTGAGCTCAAAATTTTTTGGCCCGTACCCAATTTGCCATCTTGAATCAAAACTATTAATTGATTGGCAATTTGCTGAAAAATGGGGGTTTTAGTTGCCCTGTTTATCTGAATATGAGATTTAAAAGGAAACATAAATTGGACTACCTATTTTGTAAAAATTGGACGATTTAAACAATCCAATAAAAGTATAGTTTTGTAGCTAAATTAAAAAAGAAAATGGAAATTAAAATTGCCGAAACCAAAGAAGATTTCACAAAGTGTTTTGGTGTTATGCAAGCACTTCGACCCCATTTGACTTTCGACCTATTTCTAACACTTTTGAAGAGTATGAAAACTGAAAATTACTATTTAGCTTTTATTGAAGAAAACGGAAAGGCGGTTTCGGCATGTGGTTTTAGGTATTTAACAACTCTTTTTGAAGGAAACTATATTTATATCGATGATCTTAGTACTTTGAAAGAAGCACGTGGAAAAGGATATGCAAGTGATTTGTTTGATTTTGTTGTAAATAAAGCAAAGTCTGAAGGACTTTCTGCTGTTCATCTGGATTCAGGTCACCAAAGGTTTGATGCCCATAGATTATATCTAAACAAAGGAATGAAGATTGTGTATCATCATTTTAGATTGGAATTGTAAATCATAAAGAGGTCAATATTTTATTTCTGATGCCATAATTTTAAATTTAAACCTATTATCTTTCTATTATAATGTTACAACAAACCCCTCGAACTACTACTAGCAGAATGCCAAAACGTACCGAATATGACCAAGAGATGGTGTATTCTATTCTTGACGAAGCCTTGTTTTGCACCATAAGTTATTCGGTTGAAAACCAGCCATTTTCTATTCCTACAGCATTTGTAAGAAAATCAAATAGACTCTACATCCATGGTTCAGTGGGCAGTCATTTTTTACGTGGTATTGCATCTGGAAATCCTGTGTGTATTTCTACTATGCTTACCGATGCCTTAGTTGTTGCCAAGTCTGCTTTTCATCACTCTGTTAACTATCGATCTGTAATACTTTTCTCCAATGCCGTTAAACATGAAAATTTTGAAGAAAAGGCGTTATTTTTCAAAGAATTAACAGAAAAAATGGTGCCAAATAGCTGGGAATACCTTCGGCCAATGAAACAAAGCGAGGTAAACAAAACCACACTTTTATCTTTTGAAATAGCTGAGGCTTCAGCACGATTACGAAAAGGTATGCCAAACGACGACGAGGAAGACATAAAACTTCCAATTTGGTCGGGAATTATTCCTATTCCTTCCAAAAAGCTTTCTCCCATAGCAGATGAAAATAGTATAAATATTATTTTACCCAAGCATTTGAAACTAGAACCTTTTAAATAGGTGGTATATTTTAGAGAATATTCATTTTATATAGGTTTTTAAATATTTTCCATAATTATTTGGTCTTTAATTCCTAGGAATTTATTACTAATTTTGAATCTGTTTTAAAATATCATTTTCTGAGAATTCTCCTATGAACATCCCCCACTCCAGAGCCAATGCCATTAAGTTTATTCATCAATTCTTGGAAGAAAATGAGGTAAAAGGAAAAAAAGTTATTGACCTTTCTGCAGGGGCGGGCTATGTGGCAAATCTATGGAAAGCCAAAGGGGCTATTATAGAAGCTTATGATTTATATCCTGACTTGATGGAAAATAAGGCAATTCCAACATACAAAATTGATTTAAATAAACCATTTCCTATTTCTAATGAGGCGGCAGAATATGTTTTGTTGATGGAAACCATCGATCACATTTCGGAACAAAAACAGTTGTTCGATGAAATTTCAAGAATTTTAAAACCTGATGGAAGAGTAATAATTACAAAACCTAATAATAGTAATGTTACCGCTCGTTTTGCAAACTTGTGGTTGGAATCTGAGCGGGCAGATATGTTTTTGCCGAATGAAAAAACGGTGATTGGCTACGACGAAGACCGCGTTTATATGGGCAGAATTTTCCTGATTGGCATTCAAAAACTTCGCACTTTAGCAGGACTTTCAGGCTTAAAAATTGAAAAATTGTTTAAAAACCAAATCAGCGTAAGTTCCGTCATCTATTTTCTGGGAATTGGTTGGTATTATTATTTAAGAGGATTTTTGACTTTTCAAAAACTGTCAAAAAACGAGACGCAAGAAATGAAAAAGGCTTTAAAAGAACAGTACCTTATAAACAAAAATCCTAAAGTGCTTTTTCATAAACATATCTGTGTTTTGTTAAAAAAACAACATTAGCCTTTAGTTGTCATTTTTAAAAAGTGAAATCGCTATAGCTCTCTTTTTAAACTTCACCTTCCAACGGTCTATTCTTTTCTTTAAATTTAGAACCAAATTTTCCTTTGGGTCCTCAGAAGGTCCCTTAAAATCTGTCCCAATTTTAAGATAGTTGTTAAAAAAAGTATTGCTGCTCATGCCCCATTTCAGAATAAAATTGCTACGTCCGTCATTTCTCTTTACCCTACCCGTACTAATACTACCAAAATGATAGGCACGGCTTTCGCTTACTCCCTTGAAATATCGTACCCCATAGTGCCAAAGCTTTATCATAAAGTCAGGATCGGAATACATGCCGGGATAAAACTCCACGCTTAAACCTCCAATGGCCCGAAAAACAAATGTCGGCAATACCAAAGGATACCATTGACTACCCGTCCAGTCAGACTTAGGAAACGATTTATAGGTATTCAAAAAGCGTTCTTCTTCGAATTCTGAAGGATGTCGTCCAAAGTTTTGATTTGGAATAATACAGGGGATTTTCTTGTCGAAAGGCTCTATCATGGTGCCACTAATGCACCATTTTTCATCTTTCATTTTCTTTATTTCTTTTAACAGTATTTCATCCCAATCTGGGCATAAATACAAGTCATCGTCTATCAAAACGGTATATTCTGACTCTACCAAATGCGAAACGGCATTAAACCCATAACACACACCACTGTTTTCCGAACTTTTAGTATAGCCGAGGTCTTTTTGGGACAAAACCCATTCTTCGGTACCATCCAAACCTTGATTGATATGTACCAGGATCTGATGTTTATGTTGGCTGTTTTTTCGGATACTTGACACTACACATTTTAAATAATCGAGGTTATTCCATGTAGGTATCAAAATAGAAAAAACCGGATCAAAGTCCAGTTTCACTTTATGAATTGTATAAATCATCGAATAAAATTATTTTCACCAACCCAATTTAATTACATCAGTAATATATTTTATATCTGCTTCACTCACTTTGGCATGGAGTGGCAAAACAATATATCTTTCTTCCATTTCATCCATTTTCTTGAACTTCCCTTCTTCTCTTCCTCCAAATATCGAATAGCGATCATTTCTATAATGTACTTGCGAAGATTCAATATTGTATTTACGAAGATGCCTCATAAAATCTTCTCTATTATCTACTTCAGCAGTTAAAAGCCAAGCGGCATGCACCCTATCTTCATATTCATCTCCAATTACACGTATTCCATCCTTATTTTTCAGTAAATTGCAATACAATTTATAGAGCTTTTGCCGATGCCTAAGATGCTCATCAAATTCTTCCATGGAGGCAATACCCAATACTGCAGATAAATCTGTCATTTGGTATTTAAAACCTATTTCGTTGATGTCATTTTCCCAGATTCCTTTTTGCTTTTTAAGTCTATCAATTCCAAACCAACGCAGCCTTTTTGCTTTCTCAATCAAACTAGGGTCTTTAATGGTTAACATGCCACCATCTCCTGTGGTCACGTGTTTAATAGCCTGAAACGAAAACATAGAAAAATCGCTTTGGCTGCCTATAATTTCCCCTTTATAAGTAGCTCCCAAGGCATGGGCATTGTCTTCAATGACCTTTAAATTATACTTATATGCTAAGTCCCAAATTTTGTCCATGTCACAAGGCAATCCACCATAATGAACGCAAACAATCGCTTTTGTCTTTTCGGTTATTAACTCTTCAATAGCGTCTGCTGCTATGTTTAGATTCTGATCTATATCACAAAAAACAATTTTTGCTCCAATATAAAGCAATGGTATGTTTGTGGCAGTACACGTAAAAACAGGAACAATCACTTCGTCACCTTCCTTTATATTGGCTAATATATACGATAAATGCAAAGCATCAGTGCCAGAACCAACTGCTAAACTCTTACAAGGATTTGAAAATTTTTCTTCAAAAATTGACTCAAATTCCTCCACTTTGGGACCCTGACCAATCCATCGTGATTTTAAAACATCAGAAATATACCTTTCTGCATTTTTAGGAATATTAGGATGAAAGAGCACAATTCCTTCCCCAGGCTCCATTAATGGCAACTCGCTTAATGACTTTTCTTTAATCATAATTTTGTCCAATATTATTTCTTTTATGGGAATCCTTTCAAAATCTTTGCAAGTTAAATATTAGTTTCAAAAATACAATTTAGCAGATGAAAATATATTTTTTGAAGATGTAAACAAATAAGATACTTTTGTAAAAATAACTTTCAATGAAAATAGGATACGATGCTAAAAGGGCTTTTTGTAATAAAACTGGGTTAGGAAACTATAGTAGATTTGTGATTGAAAATATTCTAAAAATTTCTTCCGAAAAGTTAGAAATTATAGCATTTACACCTAAAATAAAAAAAGGTTTCTTTGAAAACTTTCCTTTCGATAAAATTGTGATTCCTAAAAAGTCATTTTTTCTAGGTTTATGGAGAATGTATTTTATAAAAAAAGACATTGAAAATCAGAAATTAGATATTTTTCATGGCTTAAGTAACGAAATTCCGATTTTTACAAATTGGGGCAAAATCAAAACAATAGTCACCATACATGATCTAATATTTTTAAAATATCCAACGTATTATACTTTTTTTGATCGTCATATTTATAACTTTAAGTTTAAATTTGCTTGTAAAAAAGCAGATAAAATTATTGCAGTAAGCGAAAAAACAAAAGCAGATATTATTCATTTCTATAAAATTCCTGAAAGCAAAATCGATGTTATTTATCAAAGCTGTAATGAAGATTTTAAAAAAGAAATTTCAGTGGAAGACCAGAAAAAAATTTTAAATAAATATGGCATAAACAAGCCATTTCTTCTATCAGTAGGCACTTTAGAGCCTAGAAAAAATCAAATTTCTATTATTAAAGCCTTCTCAAAATTAGTAAAGAAAGACTTTGATTTGGTATTGATAGGAAAAGGAAAGAAATATAAAAAGGAATTAGAAACTTATATTGATAAAGAAAATATTAAAAATATCAAGATATTAGAAACAGTTACACATAATGACCTCCCTGCTATTTACCAAGCATCCACTTTGTTTATTTACATGTCACTTTATGAAGGATTTGGAATACCTATCATTGAAGCCTTAGCTAGCAAAAAAGCCGTAATTGCGGCTAGAGGTTCTTGTTTAGTGGAGGCAGGAGGAAATGGAGCAATCTATGTGGATCCATTAAACATTAATGAAATTACAAGCGCAATTAATCAATTACTGGAAAATCAAGAAATGATAGAAGATTTAATAAAAAAAGGAGAAGTACACCTCAAAATATTTGAGCCAAAGTTGTTGATAAAAAAAATTGTTACTTTATATAAAAAGTTACATTTTGGGAAGTGATTTTCGTCCAAACTCAATTATTAAAAACAAAAAATGGGTTTAACCAAGCTTGGAAAACCCATTTTTAATCAAAACATAACTATTATCTGGCGGATAATACCTCAATTTCAAAAATTAGGGGAGTATTACCTTTAATGTCACCACCCGCTCCCTGAGAGCCATATCCAAGTGAAGAAGGGAAAATGAGCGTTCCTTTTTCTCCAACTTTCAATTTCGCAATGCCTTCATCAAAACCTGCTACTACTTGCCCAACACCTAAGCTAAAAGGAAAAGTACCCGCGTCAAACTGTTTGTCTGACAACAGTCTTCCTGCATATTTTACAGTTACATATTGTCCAGTTTTTAAAACCGCACCATTGGCATTTGCCAATGTTCTAATAAAACGCAATCCAGAGGAAGTTTTTTCGGTAATTACCAATTTGTTTTTGCTAATATAAGATTCTATATCTGCTTCTTCTTTAGCTGAAAGATTACTATCCGATTCGCATGAAATCATAAATAAAAAAATAAGGAAAATGGAAAATTTTAACATATTAAACAAAATATTTTACAAATATAAGCCCAATAATTAGTTCTCCATTGGGTGCTCTACTAATAATTTAGATGAATTATAAAAATCTTTTTTACCCACAATAGTAGCCCTTACTTGTTTCACTTTTTCAGGTTGAATCACGGAAGCTTTATTTCCAAAAGAATTCCTAACATAAGTTAGTACTGATGCTACTTCTTTATCATTTAATAAACCTCCATAAGGGGTCATTGGTACTTGTCCAGCATATTTTGTCCCATTAACTTCAAGCGCACCCATCATCCCTTTTAAAACTACTTTAATCAGTCTATCTTCATTGCCAGTTACCCATTTTGTTCCCGCTAAGGGAGGAAAACCCGAGGCTGGCAACCCTTTTCCGTCTGGCTGATGACAAGTGATACAATACCCATCACGTGAGAATATTTCCCTTCCTTTGGTAAATAGCGCTAAGTCTTTACCTTTTATAGTAGTAGTACTATATTCTTCTTTTATTTTACTTACTCCTTTGCCGCTCAAATGCGCCAAAGAAATATCATAGGGTTTCTGCATCCATTTATCCAGAGGCATTTTTTTAGCCTCCGCTAAAATGGGCAATCCCTTTTCTTTACCTATCCACGAAGAGGCCACAATGGCTTCAAGACGAACTCTCCCATTTTCGTCTTTCACTGCTTCATTTAGTAAGTTGGCTTGGTCTAACACTTGGTGACCCGTGTATCTCAAAACACGTACTGCCGCAGCTCTTACATGAAAATCTTTGGCTTTTAGTAATTGTCTCAACAATTTTTGGTCTACTTTATTTAAACCCCAACTTACCCAAAGTGCCTCTAAAACATTATGCTCATATTGGGGATCATTTTTGTCTAGGTTAGCAACCCACTTTGTTATTTTTGGTAATACTTCCGAAGCATTTCTGCCTCTTAGTTCCCTCTTTACTCTATATCTGGTACGGTATTCAGGAAGTTTAAGATTCTCTAAAAGTTCTTCTATACTTGCACCAAATACTTTAGCAGGAACCACCAAAGGCTTAGCAGGATAGGTAATTCTATACACTCGTCCATGCTCATGGTCCCTTAAAGGGTCGCGTGCATTATGCTGCATATGTCCTATCAGAATATTGTGCCAATCTATAAAATATAAAGAACCATCTGGAGCAAATTCCATATCCACTGGCCTAAAATTCCTGTCTTCTCCCACCACTAAATCCATACGAAGTTTGCTTTTATAGCCAGTCCCATCGTCTTCAACTATGTGCTGTTTCATACCCAAAAACCCTATAGTGTTGTTTATCAGCATATCTCCTTGCACATTATCTGGAAAATGTCGGCTTGAAACAAACTCTAAACCTGAAGTAGGCCTAACTCGATGTGCCGATTCAATTAAATTATCGGATTTATGATTGGATTCTCCATACCGATTTAAGTTAGATCCTGGCATCATCCATCGCACATCAGGTCCTGAGGTTTCTGCAAAGAAATTTTGTCCCCATTTGTCAAAAGCTATACCCCAAGGATTAGGAATTGCAAGTTGAGCCGTACGTTCTAAATGTCTCCTTTGGTAATTATACCTATAAAAACCTCCGTTCGTGGCTCTAACTGTTCCATAAGGAGTTTCAACATTTGTATGCAAAAATACCCCTTCTCCCATATAAATGGCTCCAGACTCATCTGTAACAAAAGCCGAAATTTCATGGTGTGTATCGTGGTCGTCGAACCCGCTTAAAAGTATTTCTGAATAGTCAGCATGGTCATCATTATCAGTATCTTTATATAGCATCAAGTTGGTGCCTTGTGAAATTATTACGCCATCATGCGTAATTTCCATACCCACGGGTACATGCAATCCATCCAAAAAAATCGTTTGCTTATCAGCCTTTCCATCATTATTAGTATCCTCCAAAATCACAATTTTATCATTGGGCTTAGGATCTCCGGGTTTATAATGAGGATAACTAGGCATAGAGACTACCCAAAGACGTCCCTTGTTATCAAAAGTCATTTGCACTGGCTTTGCAATATCCGGAAATTCTTCTTCTGAAGCAAACAATTCCAGCTTATACCCAGGTGCTACCTTTATGGCTTTCAAGGCTTCTTCGCCATACAAATATTTCAGACTTCCGTTTTGGTCAGGATTAAAATTGGTAGTGGTTTTGGACAATTCTCTTGTTTTTTTATCTGCTTCTGCAATATCCATTTTTAAACCCTTTCTAGCCGCCATCCAAACGGCCTTGTCACGAATATCTGTCATCTGGCGTATTTTTTCTATTTCGGCGGGATAATTTTCTACTCCAAATGGATTATACCTTCTTCCATAAACATGAACGCCGTTGGGAATCTTATAGTCATTATGCCACATCCAATTTCTTTCTTTAACCATTTCTTCCAATAACGGTCTATAACTTTCATTTTTGGTAGCTACATTTCCAAAAAGTTCATTGGCTAATAACAAGGAAAGCTTTTTATAGCCCTCGTTGTTTAGCTGCAAACCGTCAATAGTTAGAGGTTCTTTGGTTTCATTGTACCACTTAACTGAAGGAGTATAAGCATCTAAAAATAAAATATTATTCTTTTTTGCCACATCTTTCATGGCTGAAGTGTAAAGTAAAATATTTGCGTTTTCTTTTTTTCCATTAGGCAAATCTCTAGTTGCTGATAGATCTTCAAAAGCAATAGGTGAAACCAAGGCTAGTTGAGGGACATTTACTCCGTTATAATTTTGACTTTTAGTATATGTTATAAATGCTTCTAATTCCGCTTTATAATTTAATAAGCCTGCCGCTCCTTCAAAAGATTCACTATATCCAAAAAATGCTACAACTATATCAGTCTTCAAGCGGGTAAGCCATTGGTCTGGCGTGTCAAAATGACCTTCACTTCCTGATTTATTAGCAAACTCAGTTTGGAACTTTTCTGCTCCTGAAAATGCCCAAGGAGAAAATCTAGCAGAATGTGGCCTAAATCCAGGGGTATCTCCTCCATCACACATATTTCTGATAAACAAGGAACTATCTGGGTATCTCAGCTGCATTTCAGTTTCAAAGTGGTCAAAATTCAACATTCTTGAACCCAAATTCCCTCCAATCAATGAGATATGTGCGTCCTTTTTTAGTTTTAAAAATTTGGGCTCAATAGGTTGAAATGA
>JANNWE010000488.1:0-9021 GCA_031414675.1 Cytophagaceae bacterium | reverse complement strand
CAAATAGGGAACTTCTAGTTGCGGAAGACTGCTCAACTATAAGTTCAGGAGAAATTAATTGAGCTTTCGCAATAATTCCTAGTAGTATGAAAGTAATAAATAATAGACTTTTTTTCATTTTTTATCGTAATTTTAAGAGTTAAGACTTAATAAATGTAAATATAACAAAGCATATTTCATTTTTAGAAAATTTTTTCAAAATAATATTAGAATATTATTTTACGGTATTAGCAATTTTGAGAATAAAACAAAGATGTTTTGTAAGTTTAATTAGAAAAAAGGGACTAAGTTTTATCAATATTTAATATAGCCTTTTATACAATTGCAATGTTTGTTTGGTGGCTTTAATATCGTGCACTCTTAGAATATTTACTTTTTTTAGTAAGCTTAGAAAATTAAGTTGACCTGTAGCATTTAAAGATTCCTCTGGTGTTATATCTAGATACTTATATAACATTGATTTTCTTGAAACACCAATTAGAATGGGTAAATCAAACTTTTTGAATACTTCTACATTTTTTAAAAGTTCGTAATTTTGATTTAATGTTTTTGCAAAACCAAAACCTGGGTCAATTATTATATCTTTTACCCCTTTTCTTTTTAGGTAGTTGGCTCTTTCAAAAGTTTCATTTAAAATATCGAAAATTAAATCGTCATAAATAGCTTTTTCATTCATGTTTTTCGGATTTCCTCTTGAATGAGTCAGAATATAGGGAATATTTAATTTAATTACTGTATCAAACATTAGATGGTCTAAAGTACCCCCTGATACATCATTAATAATATTTGCACCATTTTTTATTGCCTCTATAGCTACTTTAGCTCTAAATGTATCTATTGAAATAATTACATTTGGATAGTGTTTTTTTAATATTTTTATAGTGGGTATTACTCTTTCTAATTCTTCTTTAACACTTACTTCTTCTGCATGAGGTCTTGTAGAATATCCGCCAATATCTAGTATATCTGCCCCATTTGTTACCATTTCATCAGCTTTTTTTAAAAAATCTTCTTCAAAAGGAGAATATCTACTATCTTTGTGGAAAGAATCTGGGGTTATATTCATTATTCCCATAATAAGCGGATTCTCTAAGCTAACAATTTTGCCGGCTGTATTTATTGTTTTTTTCATAGTTTTGCAAAGCAAACTAATTTTTTTCTAATTTTTTTAGATGTCGAACACTGAATTTGAATACTCACAGATAATTAGTTCTTGCTTTGAGATTTTTTCAAAAAAAAATTCTGATTATGGTACTTCATGGAAAATTTTAAGGTTACCATCAATTACGGATCAAATTTATATTAAAGCACAAAGATTAAGAACAATTCAAGAAAATGGCTTTTCAAAAGTTGAAGAAGGACAAGTACCAGAATTCATTGGAATTATTAATTATTGTACTATGGCGTTAATTCTAATGAAAGACGCTAGCATTGGTGAAGCTATAGAAGAATTAAGAGAGAGATATTTTGCTGTTATAGAAGAAGTGAAAGAGCTACTATTTAACAAGAATCATGATTATGGTGAAGCTTGGAGAATGATGCGAGTAAGTTCAATGACTGATATAATTTTAATGAAGCTTTTAAGGATAAAACAGATAGAGGACAATAATGGTAAAACTCTAATATCAGAGGGCATAAAGTCTGGATATCAAGATATAATAAATTATTCAGTTTTTTGTTTGATAAAATTGACTGAATTTCAACAATTACAAAACCAACAATAGTGAAATACTTAGCTCATATTTCAAGGATACTGGTAGGTATCGAATTTATTTTTTCAGGGTTTGTGAAAGTAGTAGACCCCTACGGAACAGGATTAAAGTTGCAAGAATATTTTGAAGTTTTTGCTGGTGATTTGCCTCAGTTATCTACATTCTTTCATTTTTTTGCAGAGAACGCACTATCCGCATCGTTCTTTTTTTGTAGTTTAGAATTAATTTTAGGAGTGGCCTTACTATTTAATTTTAAGATGAAGCTTACTTCTTTGGTTGTTTTGCTACTTATGGTTTTCTTTACTTTTTTGACTTTTTATTCAGCATATTTTAATAAAGTTACGGATTGTGGATGTTTTGGAGACTTTTTAAAATTAAAGCCTTGGGTTTCATTTTATAAAGACATCATAAGTATGTTTTTCATTCTCATTATCTTCTCTTACAGAAGAAAATTTGGTAAGTCTGAAATCGGTACTCCAATGGTTCTTATTTCAACTATTTTTGCTTTTGGAATTGGAATTTACGGAATTAGATACTTGCCCCTGGTTGATTTTCTGCCTTATGCAGTAGGGAAAAGCATACCAGAACAAATGAAAAGACCTGAAATAAAACCAATTATTAATTATGTTTTTGTTGACAAATCAAACAATAAGAAAGTTGAATCTAAAGAATTTTTGTTAGATACTGTTAGGTATAAATATAGTAGTTCCGAAGTTTTGAATCAAGATGATTTAATGCCAAAAATAACTGACTTTAGTTTAACTGACACCAGTGGAAATGATGTAACCTCAATGGCATTTGAAGGTAAAAAATTATTAATAATTTTAAAAAAGAAAAAAGATTTGGTTGATTTGAATTTTGATGAATTGAATAATTTTGCTAAAAAGGCATCAATAAAAGGAATTTCCCCTTTGATTTTAACTTCAATGCCCTCCGAAGATTTTGAAGATTTGAAATATTTAAAGAAAATCAAATATGATGTTTTTACTACAGATGAAAAAGTGTTGAAAACTATAGCAAGAACAAACCCTTGCTTAGTAGTTTTAAATGAAGGTACAGTTGTGGGAAAATGGACTATAAATAATATTCCATCTATTGAGAAAGTAAATGATTTAATTACCGATAAATAAGTTTAATTTTTGGGGATGACTACAAATATTTATATGTTGGGAATGCCTTCGTCAGGCAAAAGTACACTAGGAAGACAATTAGCTAAGGAGTTGAATTATGATTTTATTGACTTGGATAGGAAAATTGAAGTTTCTGAAGGTAAGAAAATAAATGAAATTTTTAATCTAGAGGGAGAAGAGTACTTTAGGAAGATTGAAGGAGAGCACTTAAGAAAAATAGAGCCAAACAATAAGATGGTGATTGCTACTGGGGGAGGTACACCTTGTTTTAAAGACAATATTTCTTTTATAAAAGAAAATGGGATTAGTATTTTTTTGGATGTAAAACCGGTTAAATTGGAAGAGCGGATGCGAAATTCAAAAAAGAACAACCGTCCATTATTTAGTTTGGAAAGTGAATCTTTACTTGATACTTTGACTAGAACGTATGAAAATAGAATTGGGATTTATACCATGGCTGATATTGTAATAGAGGGAGATACTGATGCAAATACTATTATGTGGATTTTGGATGCTCATTTCTTGAAAGTAGGAAAATAGTTAGCAGTTTTTTATTTTGAATAAGGAAGTTGACCATAAATTCAATTTTATTGGGTAAAAATAAAGAGGTATACAAATAATGTGTACCTCTTTATTTATGTAAAAGTTTAAAATTCCAACAATTACCTCGTAATGTTTTATAGAAATTCTAAATTAAAAAAATGTACCCACACTAAATGCTAATATCCCCTTTGATCCTGAATTGGCAACTGAAGAATAATCTTCTTTTACGCTTAATGAATAAGGAGTGAAAGAAGAATCAAACATAGTTCTAGTATATGCAAAATCTGCGTAAAATTTACCATTTCTAATTCCAGCACCTAAAGAACCAACTAAACTTGATGTAGAATTATAATTTTCTTTTACTCTATTTGGGTCAGCTAAATAATTTAGTCCTGCTCTTATTCTTCCAATTCCTAATCTAATTTCAGAACCTGCTTTTAGGTTTATAACATCCTTAAACTCATTCTGAATCTCTCTTTTTTGTTCTGAAGACCATCTGGCATTATCCTTATCTTTTATATTCATTCTAGAATATCCTACATACTCAGCTTCTAAACTTACGACACCAATCTTTTTCGGTAAAAAAAGCGATGCCGCTATATTTGCTCTGGTAGGGGAGGTTATTCTGTAATTAAAGTCGTTTGGAACTGTTGAAATATCTTGAAATTCAGTTGTAAATGTATTTGGCTTTTGTCTAATGGAAACATTAGAAACAAGAGATTCTTGTATTTTCATAGAAGTTGGAGATACTAAATTAGCACCAATTCTTAAATTTTCAGTTACTTTGAAAATGGCTCCTAAACTCAAATTTATACCAGTTCCTTTCACAAATAAGTCATCGCCAAAGTCAAAGCTATTAAATATTTTTCCATTAGGAAATACTTCTGAATGGTCGGAAATCTGATTATAATTAAGGTTTTGAATTCCTAAAGATGCTCCAAAATATGTTCTATCATCAAAATTAACGCCATAACCAAGATTAATTTGTCCAAGGTTTCCTGTTTCACTTACCCTTCCTGTTTGATTTACTGGTACACTTAATTCGGAGGCTACGTACCCTTTACCGGAAGGGTCAATCAAAAATGCTTGATACATCATTGCAGTGCCATTTTGAGCTAGTCCTGTTTTTGTGTCGAATTCTTCATCTAAAGCAGAAGATGAAATTCCTCTTTGGGTTGCCCTTTCGGCAAAATAATCTGAGAGTGAACTTCTTTTATTAACTCCGGAATAAGAAAAGTCGTTTGTGAAATTAGCTAATGTATTATAGCTTATTGCCCAATTACTCCTTTTCTTTCTTGAACCGGTTCCTTGTTTGCTGAAAACTGCACCAATTTGACCAATTGTTAAGGAAGAGGAAGATTGATTGGTGTTTTGACCAATGTAACTCGAATTGGTATTTTGATTAATAAAATAAGGGGATATACTAAATTCGGATTTATTATAATATCCTAGGCCTGCAGGATTAATGTAAGAGCTACTTATATCACCACCAAGTGCTGTAAATGCTCCCCCCATACCCATTACTCTAGCCGATCCGAAATTCCCGTACCTATAAAATTTAATCGCATCTTCCCCATAAAAATGACCATTAATAGATAATTGAGCTACTAAGTTATTGATACTTAAAATAGCTATTAATGAAACTGAAAATAACTTTTTCATATTGTTTTTATTTATAATTTGGATAAAAAAATCCCCGTCTAACATTTGTTAATTAGCGGGGAATTTAAAAATGCTGTTCTTTTTACTTTATTAATTACCTCTAGAAGAGCCACGTGATGAACTTCCACTTGATGAACTTCCGCCTGATGATGAACCTCCACCTGATGAAGAAGAACTGCCTCGGCTTCCTGATGATGAGCCACTAGAAGATGGAGAACTATAATTGGATGAACTTCTTGACGAACCACTATCATAACCACCTGAAGATCTTGAAGAAGATCCGCTGTCATACGATCTTGAAGAACCCGAACCAGAGCCATAACTGCTGTTTGAAGATCTATTGTATGTAGTTCCTTGATTACTTGGGCTAGTCGTTCTTGAATTAGAAGAAGACCTAGATTCACCTGAAAATACTGAAGAACTTCTACTATTGCTGCTGTAAGATCCAGAATTTGATCTATTATAACTTTCATAAGAGCTTGGAGACGTTCTTGAAGAACTTGGATTGTTACTTCTTGAACTCGAATATGCTACTTCTTCTGAACTTCTAGAAGAAGATCCTCGGTCTGCGTTTGTCCAAGATCCAGATTTTCTATCTGCTAAGCCTCTTTCATTTCCGGTTTGTTTGCTATATTCGTTTCCAGTTTGGTTTCTAACTGAACTAGAAGATCTTGCATTTGAATTTGGATTAGAAGCAGACCTTGCAGCATCAACATATCTGTCATTATATGTACTTGAATTTCTTCCTCCTTCTCTTACACCATAAGTTCTAGTTCCAGAATTGTAAGCATTATTTGCAAAAGCACCTTGTTGATTATTAAAAGGCCTGTTATTAAAGTTATTAAAGCCATTTCCATAAAATCCATTGTCCCACGGAGAAGAATAGAAGTTATTATAGCCCCAAGGAGAATAAAAATTATTATAACCCCAAGGAGAATAAAAGTTATTATAACCCCAACCTGAATTAAATGCCCAAGAATCCATCATCCATGGATTTCTACCCCAAGCACCCCAAGAATTTCCACCCCATCTATTTCCCCATCCGAAGTTATTTCCCCATCCGAAATTGTTTCCCCAACCAAAGTTGTTGCCATAATTAAATGAAAGCATAAGTCCAGAATTCATTCCTCCAAAATTATTAAAACCAAATCTATTAAAAGGAGAATTCCATCCATTTGGTTGAGACCAAGCATAGTCTGTCCAGCCTTGGCTGTATCCTTGAGAATATTCGTCAGAAAACCCTGGATTTGGATTAGGATTTCTTTTAAGATCTCTGGAAGTTATGTAATCTTCTGAATAATATTCTTCTGTATTTTGAATTTGATTACTTTCCGGAGAAATATCGTAAGAATCATCGTAATCTAAAACTTCAGGTCTATTTATTGTTCCTTTATTTATTCTAGAAGATGTAATAGTTTTTTGTGCGAGAGCTGCATCCATAGATGATGCATACATGTCATCATACTCACCTTTTGTAACAATAGTTTTATTGGTGCAAGAAGCCACAAAAAGGGAAGCTACTAGAAACAAGGAGGAAGATTTAAGAGTCATCATTTTTTTTTATTTAAATTAAGATAACATTATAACATATTAGATACATTTTTGTTGCCAAAGGTTGCATCTCCACCGAAAATAATTTTTTACTGTAATTCTTATGAATTATTTCCTTACAAAAATAATATTAAAACTTATATTTGCAACTTAATTGTATCATATTAACAATAAAATTAACATATTTATTTTAGGTTTTATACAATTTTTATCAAGTTTAATACAATTTTAATGTTATTTTAATGTCGAAAGGACTTCCTAAACGTAGTGAAAATTATTCAGAGTGGTATAATGAGTTGGTAAAAAGGGCAGATTTGGCCGAAAACTCTGCAGTAAGAGGCTGTATGATCATAAAGCCTTATGGTTTTTCAATATGGGAAAAGATGCAAAGAGCATTGGACGATATGTTTAAAGAAACTGGTCATACTAACGCATATTTTCCTTTATTTATTCCAAAGTCTTTTTTGTCAAAGGAAGCTTCCCATGTGGAGGGTTTTGCTAAAGAATGTGCCGTTGTTACGCATTATAGATTAAAGAACGACCCGAATGGAGGAGGAGTAATAGTGGATCCAGAAGCTAAATTGGAAGAAGAATTGATTGTTAGACCCACTTCAGAAACTTTGATTTGGAGTAGTTATAAAAACTGGATACAATCCTATCGTGATTTGCCAATTTTAATAAATCAATGGGCAAATGTGGTACGCTGGGAAATGAGGACTCGAATTTTTTTAAGAACTGCGGAATTTTTATGGCAAGAGGGTCATACCGCACACGCAACACAAGCTGAAGCGGAAGAAGAAACAGCATTGATGTTAAGTATTTATGCTAAATTTTCTGAAGAGTGGATGTCTCTTCCAGTTTTGCAGGGTAAGAAGTCTCCAAATGAAAGATTTGCTGGTGCTGATAATACCTTATGTATTGAGGCTATGATGCAAGATGGAAAGGCATTGCAAGCTGGGACCTCTCATTTTTTAGGTCAAAATTTTGCTAAAGCATTTGATGTAAAATTTCAAGATAAATCGGGTAATTTGGAATATGTTTGGGGTACATCTTGGGGGGCAAGTACGCGTTTGATGGGTGCTTTGATAATGGCACATTCTGATGATAATGGCCTAGTTTTACCTCCAAGATTAGCACCCATTCAAGTAGTTATAGTTCCTATTTTTAAAGGGGATGATCAATTGGACTCCATTTCTGAAAAGGTTTCTCCTTTAATAAAATCATTAAAGTTAAAAGGAATTTCCGTTAAGTTTGATAAAGATGATCAAACTAGACCAGGTTGGAAATTTGCTGAATATGAACTTAAAGGAGTTCCTGTTAGAATGGCAATTGGTATGAGAGATTTAGAAAATAATTCAGTAGAAATAGCAAGAAGAGATACATTGGAAAAAATGAGTGTTTCTTTAGATGGATTAGATATTTATATTGAAAATCTATTGAATGATATTCAAGTTTCTATTTATGAAAAAGCCCTAAAATTTAGGTCTGAACATACTTTTGAAGTAAATACTTGGGATGAATTTTTAGAAAAAATCGAGAATGGAGGGTTCTTAATGGCACATTGGGATGGTACGTCAGAAACAGAAGATAAGATAAAAGACTTAACCAAAGCAACTATTAGATGCATTCCCTTTGATCAAGATGAAGAGTTAGGCAATTGTATTTTTTCCGGAAAACCTTCTTCCGGAAGGGTAGTATTTGCAAGAGCATATTAATTAAATAAATATTTAAAAAATGGTTAAAATAGGGGATACCGTAGCATTGCACTACAAAGGTACACTTAATGATGGTACTGTTTTCGATTCTTCAGAGGGGAGAGAGCCACTTGAGTTTAAAGTAGGAAGTGGAATGGTAATCAAAGGATTTGATGATGGTGTGTTAGGAATGAAAGAGGGAGATAAAAAATCGATTCATATTATTGTGGAAGAGGCTTATGGGCCTAGTAATGATCAAATGATTTTTAAGTTTGACAGAGCTGGAATTCCTACTGATATCCCATTGGAAATTGGCGGTACAATAAATATGCATGATGGACAGCAGGCTGTTCCGGTAATTGTAAGAGAAGTAAATGAAAGTTATGTTATTTTGGATGCAAATCATCCTTTGGCAGACCAAGAGCTGAATTTTGAACTTGAAATGGTCTCTATAAAATCTTAGGATTTGGAATTCTATATTCTTGTATATCCCTAAAAAGATAAAGTAGTTTTTAAAACACAAAGAGGCATAAATCTGCCTCTTTATTACTAAAATATATTTTTTGCTACCGCCAAGGTTGTGGTTGATTTGCTCATAGTGTAAAAATGCAAAGCTGGAACTCCAAATTCTATTAATTCTTTACATTGGTTAATACACCATTCTATGCCTATTTGTCTGGCCATTGAATCATCTTTGGCATTTATGACCTCATTTTTAAAATCTTCTGG
>JANNWE010000487.1:0-4534 GCA_031414675.1 Cytophagaceae bacterium | reverse complement strand
AGTATCAGAAAGTGCAATAAGATTGTCTGAAATTCCGTCTTCTTCAGATCCCATTATTATGGCAGTAGGAATAGTAAAATCTGATTTATAGAAATTATCATTGGCTTTTTCAGTACATGATACAATTTGAAAACCAGAATTCCTTAAATAATTAACCGTATTTGAAAGATCATTTTCTCTACAAACAGGAATGAAATTTAAAGCTCCAGAAGAAGTTTTCATAGCGTCTCCATTTAATTGAGCACTCCCCCTGGTAGGAATTACAACAGCATGAACTCCACTACACTCAGCCGAACGACAAATAGCACCAAAGTTTCTAACATCAGTAATTCTATCTAAAACCAATATTAACGGCGTTTCACCTGACTCAAAAGTGTTAGCAACAATGTTAGAAAGTATTGAAAAATTAACTGGAGAAACAAAAGCCACCACTCCTTGATGGTTTTTCATTGTAATTCTCTGAAGTTTTTCTAAAGGTACCTTCTGAATTGGAACTCCCCTATCTCTAGCTAGTTTTTCAATTTCCTCAATATGCTTCAATTCTTTTTGAAGAACTATTTTGTCAATTTCTTTTTCACTACGAAGGGTTTCTAAAACAGATTGAATTCCAAAGACAAAATCCTCTTTACTTGGTCTGTTTACAGGTTTGTAAAATTTCTTTCCTGGCTCTTCACCATCTCTAACTACTCCACTACGTTTCCTATTCTCCATGCTTCAACATAAGGATACCAAAATGAACTATATTCCGGATATCTGACCAATTCAAAGCTTTGGTCAGAAAAAATATTGGACTTTCGATAAAATGTAAATATTATTTCTGAATTATTCTGATTTTGCGCATAAAGCCAAACCTCTCTTTGTCTGTTACGTTGCACCCTACTAGGTGGCCCCATAATTACAAAAACCATTCCTTTGTCGGTTTTCCAACCTTCTTTATAGGTAGAAAACAGTTTATTGGCATCAGCTACTCTCTTATAATAACTTTTAATTATTTGTTTTGCTAAAGTTTGATTACCCTTACAAACATTTAAAAAATACAAATCTAAGGCATCTTTTGAATTTTCGGTGCTTTTAAGTTCTTCTATTTCTTTAGGAGTACTCATATAAGCTAAAGCTTCACGTAATTCTGTGGCGTAAGTTAATCTAGGAAATCTTTCATCAACCCCTATGAAACTATAATTGTCATCCCCTGGCTCACTGAAACTAGAAACCACATATAAGCCTTCATCTATTAAAGTTAGCTTTTCACCTACATTAAATTCTAAAGTTGAAACTAACTCAAATTCATCTGAAACTTCTCGTTTGCTTGCTGACATTGGCGATAAAGCTGGCAAGGATTTGTTTAAGTATTTTTTTAGAAATAATTTTTCAGATGAAGGATTTATGGCCTTTATTACAAAAGATTTTCCAATAGAAACATACGATTGGAAATTAGGGAATTTTTCCAAACTATCATTAAATACCATAAATCTTGACTCAATCCGTTTTCCGAGAAAATCAATAGGTAGATCGTTTGTGTACTTTAAAGACATATTTTGGTCAATAAAGTCTAAAATCAAAACTGCGTTACTAATATTTTTAAGCTTTGGAATTTCAAAAATTAAATTGAAAAATGTCTGTTTCCTTTCGAAAAATTCATCTGTAAATGCTACTTTCCCTGATTTTAATTTTTCTTTAGCCCCATATTCCGGTTGTAATGACCATTGAACATTAAAAAAATCATCTAGTTGCTTAAACGTAGTATTTTCATTTGCTCCAGCAATTTCTACCAAAGCAAATATTCTTACAGCAAAAGAATCTACCAACATATATTTGGCATTAATAGAAGAAACTACAAATTTATTTTCTTTTGCTTTGGGTTTAACTAATGCCCCGGTTTCTTTGTTGACAAGTTTTTTTTTCTGAGCTTTACTATTGATAAAAAGCACCAGAATACAAAAAAATGTAAAAAAATATTTCATTCAAAAATCTAAAGATGGTTTGTAAATAGGATAACGATATTTTACCTATAATAATTGATGCAATATAAAAAAAAATATGAAAGATATAGAAAATAGGGCTGATATTATAAGATTAGTAGATGCTTTTTATGAAATGTTATTAAAAGACCCGGCTATGATTCCAGTGTTTGAGCCTTCCATGAAAAACTGGAATGAACATGTAGAAAGAGTTTATAATTTTTGGGATAATTGGCTTTTTCAAACAGGTTCTTATACAGGTGGTTTGATGTGGGTCCATATAGATCGTAATCGTACTTATCCATTAAACACTCATCTATTTGAACTTTGGTTAGCCTATTGGAATTTGAGTGCTGATAAACTTTTTGAAGGAAAAAATGCCAATTTTGTGAAAAACAAGGCCTTAGAAATTGGTCAAATAATGAATGCTAAATTGAATAAAGTTTAATAATTTGAAATATTTTAGATGAAACTAGAAAATAAAAATCAAAATGTTGCCCCACTTGGTCAATTCTTTGTGAGACTAAGTAAATATTCACTTTTTGCCTTATTTTTAATATCTATTTCCTTAGGAATAGGAACTCTTGGCTATTATTTTTTCAATAAAACCTCGTGGATAGATAGTTTTTATATGGCCTCTATGATATTAACTGGTATGGGTCCAGTTTCAGAAATGAAAAATGATAACGCAAAACTCTTTTCTTCCTTTTATGCTTTGTACGGCGGAGTGGCATTTTTAAGTATAACTGCGGTATTTTTTTCACCGATAATTCATAGATTACTTCATATTTTACATGTAGAAGAAACTAATGAGGAATAACTCCTCTGAATTAGTTTAATAATAATAGCCTTAAACCTTTCAAAAGTACTTTTTTTGAATTCAAATGTCTAAATTTGCAGCCAAACAAAAATCTTTATTGAATGATCTCAGTAGATAATGTAGCTGTAGAATTTAGTGGTATTACTCTTTTTAGTGATGTAACTTTTAACATAAATGAAAAAGACCGAATAGCCCTGATGGGTAAAAATGGAGCAGGAAAATCTACCCTTTTAAAAATTATTGCAGGTGTTGAAAAAGCTACTCGAGGTAAAATCTCAGCCCCAAATAATGCAGTAATTGCTTATTTGCCACAACATTTATTAACAGAAGACAAAACAACAGTTTTTGAAGAAACCTCAAAAGCATTCGCTGGAATATTAAAATTGAAAGATGAAATCGACCATTTAAATCATCAATTAGAAACCAGAACTGACTATGAATCAGATGCTTATATGAATATAATTGAGCAAGTATCTGATTTATCAGAGAAATATTATTCAATTGAAGAGATAAATTATGATTCAGAGATAGAAAAAATATTGAAGGGATTAGGCTTTAAAAGAGAAGACTTTACAAGACCAACCTCAGAATTTAGCGGTGGCTGGAGGATGAGAATTGAATTAGCTAAAATATTATTACAAAATCCAGATTTAATTCTCCTTGATGAACCAACAAATCACATGGATATTGACTCAATACAGTGGCTCGAAGATTTTTTGATAACTTCAGCAAAAGCTGTCATAATAATTTCTCACGATAGAGCTTTTGTTGACAACATTACCAATAGGACCATAGAAGTGACGATGGGTAGAATTTATGATTATAAAGTAAATTATTCTCATTACTTGACCTTGAGAAAAGAAAGGCTTGAACAGCAACAAAAACAGTTTTCAGACCAAGCCAAAATGATCGCAGATACGCAAGAATTTATAGATAGGTTTAAAGGAACCTATTCCAAAACTCTTCAAGTACAATCTAGAGTAAAAATGTTGGAAAAAATTCAAATTGTAGAAATCGATGAGATAGATAATTCTGCCATTAATATCAAGTTTCCATCTGCCCCCAGGTCGGGAAATTATCCTGTCATTGCTGATAATGTTAGTAAAAACTATGGAGATAATTTAGTATTCAAAGATGCATGTATTACCATTGAAAGAGGGGAAAAAGTGGCCTTTGTTGGAAAAAACGGTGAAGGTAAATCAACAATGGTGAAGGCAATAATGGGAGAAATTGAGTTTGATGGTGATCTAAAGGTAGGACACAATGGTTTTATTGGTTATTTTGCCCAAAATCAAGCATCTCTTTTAGATGGTGATTTAACTATATTTGACACAGTAGACAGCATAGCTGAAGGAGAAATTAGAACAAAAATTAAAGACTTATTGGGCGCTTTTTTGTTTAGAGGTGATGACTTGAACAAAAAAGTAAAAATGCTTTCAGGAGGAGAAAAAACCAGATTGGCAATGATAAAATTGCTGCTGCAGCCTGTAAACCTTTTAATATTGGACGAGCCAACAAACCACTTGGATTTAAGAACAAAAGATATTCTAAAAGATGCTTTAAAAGCATTTGAAGGCACAATAATACTCATTTCACATGATAGAGATTTTCTAGATGGACTTGCCACCAAAGTTTTTGAGTTTGGAAACAAAAGGGTAAGAGAACATTTTGAAGATATTAATGGCTTCTTGAGAAATAAAAAAATAGAAAATCTAAAAGAAATAGAACGAAGAAACTAGTTTTAAAGTAATCCTCC
>JANNWE010000486.1:0-8812 GCA_031414675.1 Cytophagaceae bacterium | reverse complement strand
TTTGAATACTTCCTCTAATTATTGTATTTATTCTTTCTTTTGTTTCACCTTTGAAGGCTACCCCGTTTTTAGCATTTTCAAACAATAGTTGTATTTTTTTCATTTCTATTAAATCAAAAAAAAGGTCTCCAAAGCTGTCAATTCTAAATTGAATTACAATTGAAGCTGGTTTTTTAGAGCTATTGTTTTGATAAAAAATATCTTCGGCTCTAAACCAATGGGGCAAATTGAACCCGATTAATATCAAATCGTCTTCAAAATATTCTGAGGTATGATAGCCAATCACTTTTTTTCCATATCCACCATCACAAAGCACAATTTCAAATTCTTCATGAAAATGAAGAGGTGTTTCAAAAAATGGTGATTCAAATCTTTCAAACAGATAGGACGAATCTTTACTTACCGTAAGCTTTTGTAATAAAGGCTTCATAAAATATCAATAAAGTACAAGAATACTATAATTTTGTGTTATTATTTGCATTTTTTTTAGTATAAATTTGAACATTATTTGAATATTGCTTAATTCTAATACTTTTTTTGCAAATGTTAGAAAACAAAAAAATTGTAATAATTGGAGGAACTTCTGGTTTGGGCTTTTCTGCAGCTAAAGCGTTTGTAAAAAATGGGGCTAAAGTAGTTGTAGTAGGTAGAAATCCGGACAATTGTTTGTCTTCAGAGATTGCTATAGGAGAAAATGTTAAAGCTATTATTGGTGATGCATCTATTCCTAAAACCGCAATTAATGCTATTGATATTTGTATGGCCGAGTTTGGCGGTTTCGACGGATTGTATCATGTGGCGGGTGGCAGCGGGCGAAAATTTGGAGATGGTCCTCTGCATAAACTAACATTAAAAGGATGGAATAAAACTTTTGAGCTAAATTTAACGAGTTTGATGCTTTCTAATCAGGCAGCTATAAAGAAATTTTTAGAATTAGAGCAAGCAGGAACCATATTAAACATGAGTTCTGTTTTGGGTTTTTCACCTTCTCCTCATTTTTTTGTTACTCACGCTTATGCTGCCGCTAAATCTGCTGTTATAGGTTTTACAAAATCATTGGCAGCCTATTATGCTAAAGATAATATTAGAATTAATATGCTAGCCCCTGCTTTGGTTGCCACGCCTATGTCTGAACGTGCAAGTAAAGATGAGCTAATAATGAATTTTATTAAAACTAAACAACCTTTAGATGGAGGAAGAAATGGAAATCCTGAAGATTTAGACGGTGCAGCAGTATATTTTATGTCGGAAGCTTCAAAATTTACCACAGGTCAAACACTTTATGTGGATGGTGGTTGGGAAGTCTCTGAAGGTCAATATTAAAAAAAAATTATATTCAATGGAATTTTGTGAAACACTATTTTTTTATTCTGAATTGCTCTTGGGTCAATTGTTTTTTTGTAAAAATGTTTGAGATCAAAGACTTAAATAACCAAAATCACTACTAATCAATGAAAACTGCTATAGGAATAGATTTAGGAGGAACTAATGTTAAAGGGGTTTTGATGAATGAATCTGGTGAAATTTTATATAAACATTTTATTCCAACCAAAGACGATTCTGAAGGTAAATGGAAAGTCAATGTGCTTGCAATGGCAAAATATTTAGAAGAGGCAAGTAAAGAAAGAATAGATATTATTGGCTTATCTGCCCCTGGATTGGCGTGTGAAACTAATAAATGTATAGCCCATCTGCCAAATAGGCTATTGGGTTTAGAAAATTTTATATGGGAAGAGTATTTCAAAACAAGAACTTTTGTATTGAATGATGCCCATGCCGCACTTATGGCTGAAACAAATTATGGGGCAATAAAAGGCTATAAAAATGCAATATTATTGACATTAGGCACTGGTGTAGGAGGGGGGATTTTGATTAATGGAGAACTATATCAAGGATTAAACCAGATGGCGGGTCATTTAGGTCACATAAGTTTAAATACTTCCAATGATGAGATTAGTATTTTAGGTATTCCTGGAAGCTTGGAATATGCCTTAGGCAATTATTCTATTGAAAAAAGATCAATGGGCAGGTTTAATTCTACTAATGAATTAATTAATGCTTATAAACTAAATGATACTTTCGCAAAATGGCTTTGGCTAGATTCTATCAGAAAATTAAGTATTTCTTTAGCTTCATTGATTAATGTTTTTTCTCCAGAAATCATTGTTTTAAGTGGGGGAATTACCTTGGCAGGAGACGTACTTTTTGATCCATTATTTGATTTTGTAGATATGTATGAATTTAGGCCAAAAGGGAAAAAGACTAAAATTGAAAAGGCTCATTTTGATGACCTTTCGGGGGCAATCGGGGCAGCTGCATTTGCATTTAGTAAAATGTAGTTTTTCGAAACACTAAATTTTTAATGCATAAGCAAAACAGACAGCTAGATATTTACATAAGAGTTTTAATTTTTATAACAAACACGAAACAATAGATTTAGAATTTTTTTTGAAATAAGAATAACAAAAATATATAATGTCGTACACTCAGGAGTATTTAGAAAAATGCCAAAAGATGTTAGAAGCCGTTGGGTCTCAGGAGAGTCAAATTCTAGAAGTTGCCAAGATCTTTGCGAATTCTATATTGGCAGGCAGAATGGTGCATGTTTTCGGAAGTGGGCATAGTAGAATTATGGTAGAAGAAATGTGGCCAAGATATGGTTCTTTTCCAGGTTTTAATCCAATTGTGGAGCTTTCTCTCACTTTTCATAATCTTGTAGTAGGTGCTAATGGCCAAAGACAAGCCATGTTTCTAGAAAATGTACCAGGTTTAGCGGAGCAAATCATCCGAAATTTTGATGTCAATAATCAAGATAGTGCCTTAATAATTTCGTCCTCGGGTTGCAATGTGGTGCCTATTGAAATGGCTGAAATATTTAATCAAAAAGGGCTTAAAGTAATAGGGTTAAATACGAAATTACATTCACAAGCTAGCATTAGTAAACGAAAAGATGGTAAAAAACTGCAAGATTTTTGTGATATTGTTTTAGATTCTGGTGCTCCTCTTGGTGATGCTATGATAAAAATTAAGGACTTGGAGACACCAGTTTCACCGGGATCTACCATTGGTTCTTGTTTAATTATAAATTCTATAAAAGCAGAAGTTGCTAATTTATTAACAGAAGCTGGAAAGCCACCAAAAGTGCTTACAGCCGGTGCTTTGGTAGGAGCAGAGAAAGCGGCAGAATTGTTTCAAGGGGCATATGATGAGCACGCTCATAGAATTTCTAAAATGTACAAATCGGTTGGAATTGAAAGTTATGTATCCAAAAGCAATGCTTAAAATGAATTAAAGGTGATTGGTTTCTTATAAGAAAATTGCGAATCTAGTTTAGATATAATCTTAAAAAAAATAAACAAATTTTATAATAATAAATATGCAAGCAATTCCGATTAAAACTACCATAGTGGGCTCTTGGCCTTTTCCAAGTTGGTTAGAATATGCGTCACAAAATTTGGAGCAATTTGGTAAAGCAGATGTAAATGAAATGATAGAAGATGCCGTTGTAAATGCCATACATGATCAAGTTTCGGCTGGATTAGATGTCATTTCTGACGGTGAACAAACGCGGCTTGATTTCAATCTTTCATTTTATGGATTTATTAAAGGTATTCAGGCTAATCATGAGGAAACCCGCAAATATGGGCCACCCGCACATGACCAACGAGGAAAACATACCATAGTTGAAAAACTTACTGCACCAAAAGGATTAGGAGTGGTGGAAGAATACAATAGACTGAAAAGATTGGCTCCTGCTGGGAAGATACTCAAAGCCTCAATTCCTGGGCCTTATACACTTTCAGGTAGAATGTTGCCAGGAGAAATTTATAAAGATCGTTGGGAAATTACGGAGGCTTTGATGCCTTTGGTCGCTTTGGAATTAGAAAAATTAGTGGAAGCAGGTGCAGAAGAAATTTGTATAGACGAACCTTCGATGTCATGTTATGCATATAAGGAGGATACCAAACGGTTTGTCGATATTTTTAATCGAACAGTAAAGGGAATTGTTGGTAAAACTAGAATTGGAACTCACTTGTGTTTCGGAAATTTTAAAGGACGCTCTATTGGGAAAAAAACAATAGCTCCTATGTTACCTGATTTTTTAGATATGACCGTAGATGAACTTCATACAGAAATGTGCGTTTTAAATTTTTCTGAAGTACACCTTTTAGAACGTTTCGCAGAAAAAATGGATGTTGCAGTTGGCGTAATTGATGTAAAAAGCTATTATATTGAAACAGTAGATGACGTAAAGGAAAGAATTCAGAAATGCTTAAAATATATTCCTGCTGAAAAATTGGCCGTGGCACCAGATTGTGGACTTTCTCAGACTGCAAGATGGGCTTCCAAATTAAAAATAAAATCTATGTGTGAAGCAGCCAACCAACTCAGAGAAACAGTATGATTCAGCCAATTCAAAAAGACCTTGATTTAATAAAAGATATTGCGTCATTCAATTCGGATTTCTTTTTTAAAGTTTGGTGGCTTGGGCAGAGTGGATTTCTTTTAAAATTTAGAAATGAAACTATTCTTTTCGATCCTTATTTGTCAGATTCACTTACTGAAAAATACAAAAATACCGATAAACCACATACTCGGATAGGTGATTTAGTAGTAAATCCTGCTCTTTTAAAAAATATAAATATTGTTACTTCCAGTCACAATCACACAGATCATTTAGACGCTGAAACTTTAAATCCAATTTTTGAAAATAATTCGAAGGTAGCATTTGTTATTCCAGAGGCGAATCGAGCATTTGTGGTAGAAAGGCTGAAATGTGCTTTAGATTTTCCAATAGGTTTGGACGAGAAAAAAAATATAAAAATTGGTAATTTTGAAATAATTGGAATCCCTGCAGCTCATACTACTTTAGAAAGAAATGAAAAGGGCCAATGTAAATTTTTAGGTTATATTATAAAATTTGGAGGGTATACTATTTATCATTCTGGAGATACGCTATGGTATGAAGGCTTACAAGAAATATTAATGAATAACAAAATTGATATTGCCTTTTTACCTATTAATGGAAACAAGCCAGAGCGGAAAGTGGCAGGAAACTTGAGTTTTAAAGAGGCAGCCGAATTGGGGAAAGTTTCAAAAGTTAAGATGGTAATTCCTCATCATTATCATTTATTTGAGTTTAATACAGAGGATCCTGAAAACTTTAGAATAGCATGTGAGAATACAGGAACTCCTCATAAAATTCTTAATCTTGGAGAAGGATTTGAGTATAGTGTAAAATTGGATGTTTAAGCATCTGAAAATAAAAATGACTTATTAAATTTAGAACCTAAAATATAAAATTTGATATGAATAGAAGAAACTTTGTCGCAATGATTCCAGGTTTAGCCTTGGTTCCAAAACTTCAAAATAAGTTAATTGAGTTTCCAATTAGCAGCAACAGTTACAACTGGCAAACTTTTTTCAAAAGAGAAGGTAAAGTTTGGGGTGAACATCTGGAAGAAGATCTGGCAATGTATTCAAAAACTGGGTTAAAGGCCTATGAACCTAGTATTGAAAACTCAAAACATGCTGACGAGATAATTGCTGTTTTAAAAAAACATGACATTAAAATGCCTTCCATTTATGTGAATAGCCTTTTACATTTAGAATCAGAAGCCCCAAAATCAATAGACAATATTTTAGCCATTGCTCAACAAGTAAAAAAGTTTGGTACAAAAATAATAGTTACCAATCCTACACCTATGAAATGGGGAAGTGCCAACCAAAAATCGGATGAACAATTGATTTTTCAGGCTAAAATGTTAAAAAAGGTAGGTTCTTTATTAAAAAGCCAAGGCATCTCCTTAGCTTATCATACCCATGATATGGAGCTAAAGGGTGGTGCAAGGGAATTTCACCACATGATGCAAAATGTGGAACCAGAATTTATGTCTTTTTGTATGGACGTTCACTGGATTTACAGAGGTTCGGACAATTCTCAATTACCGATTTTTGATCTAATTAAAATGTATGGAAATAGAATTATTGAACTTCACATTAGACAATCAAAAGATGGAATTTGGCAAGAAGTATTTTCGGCAGAAGGAGATATAGATTATAATAGATTGGTTTTTGAATTAAATAAAAATAAAATAAAACCACATCTTGTTATTGAACAATGTTTAGAAAAAGGTTCGCCAAATACCATGGACGTTGTAAAAGCGCATAGAATAGATTTACAAGAAATCAAGAATACTTTCAAATTAAATTAAAAACACAAAATGATAAAGATATGTATTTTAGGTGGTGGGTTTATAGGTAGATTTTATGCTGAATCGCTAATTGGTCGAAGAGGAAAAGATCAGGTTAAAGTAGTATACGCTCGAAAAGAAGAAACAGCCATTCGTTTTGCTAAAGATTACGATGTGCCCTTTTATTTTACGGATATAGAGGCTGCAATATCACATATCGAAACTGAAATGGTGATAATAGCACTTCCTAATTATGTGCATGAAGACGCTGTAAATTTATGTGTAAAACACAAAAAAGCCGTGCTTTGCACTAAGCCATTAGGCAGAACTGCGGCAGAAGCTTTGCGTATGACAAAAGCATGTGAAGAAGCGGGTATTTTTGCTGGTTATTTGGAAGACTTATGCTATACTCCCAAATTTTCGAAGTCTTTAGCAAGTGTAAAAGCTGGGGCCATTGGTAGAGTGCTTTGGGCCAAGTCAAGAGAAACACACCCTGGCCCACATTCTGATTGGTTTTGGGATATAGAAAAGGCGGGAGGTGGAGCAATCGTTGATATGGGTTGTCATTGCATCGAAATTTCTAGAAATTTTATTGGGAAAGACATCCTCCCAGTAGAAGTGATGTGTTGGGCAGACACCCAAGTTAAGCCTATTGATGCAGAGGATCATGCTATTGGTTTAGTGAAATATGAAAACGGAGCAATAGGCCAATTTGAAGTTTCATGGACTTTTAGAGGTGGAATGGATTTACGAGATGAAGTGATGGGTACAGAAGGGACTATTTGGGTTAATTCTTGGTTAAGGACGGGTTTTGAGATGTTTACAAGCGGAAATACAGATGGCTATGTAGTTGAAAAAGCCGAAAGCTCTTCAGGCTGGCAATTCCCTGTAGGTGACGAAGCCCATGAGCTAGGATATACGAGTATGTTTATTGATATGTTTGAGGCATACGAAAAAGGCATCCAACCTCAAGAAACGTTTTATGATGGATATGTAGTAAATGCAATAATTGATGCAGCTTATAAATCTGCTAAAACAAAGCAATGGGAAACTGTGCTGTTGGAAGATTGGAGAGGTCAAACGGGTCTTAGCAAGCCCTCTATTTATATTGATTATGACATTGATTATTGGTTAATTAAAGAAGAAACCTTACCAAATGGAGACAAAAAAGTAATATTGAAAAATAAACTAAGCAATGAAATTATAGAAAAAGTAACCTTAAAATAATTGAAATGAACAACCGTAGAAATTTTTTGAAAAAATTAGGTGGAACTGCCGCTGGACTCGCCATTGGAACTGAAATAGAGGCATCAGATGGCACTTTCATACAAATGCATAAACTTCATTCTAAAATAAAAATAAGTGCCAATGATAAAATAAAAATCGGCTTAATTGGCAGCGGTATTATTGGGCATTATGATACAGATACCGCTTTGAAAGTGGATGGGGTAGAATTAGTAGCAGTATGCGATTTATACGATGGAAGGCTAGAAAGAGCTAAAGAAAAATGGGGAAAAAACTTATTTACCACCAGAGATTATAGAGAGCTTTTAGCTAAAAAAGATATAGATGCAGTGTTAATTTGTACGCCAGATCATTGGCATCAAAAAATCGCTATTGATGCTTTGAATGCTGGAAAGCATGTGTATTGTGAAAAACCTATGGTACAGAAAATTTCAGAAGGAATGGCATTGGTGAATACCCAAAAAAAAACAGGGAAAGTTTTCCAAGTAGGTAGCCAAAGGGCCAGTAGTGTGGCTATTTTGGAAGCCAAAAAGATTTTAGACCAAGGAACAATAGGAGAGCTTACTTACGTAGAAGCATTTTGTGATCGTTCGGAAACAAAGGGAGCATGGAATTATTCAATTCCTCTAGATGCATCTCCAACAACTATAGATTTTGATACATTTTTAGGACATGCACCCAAAGTGCCTTTTAGTGCGGAACGCTTTTTTCGATGGAGAAATTTCAAAGACTACGGCACCGGAGCTGCTGGAGATTTAATTGTTCATTTGCTAACTGGAATTCATACCATAACCGAGTCAAAAGGACCTAACAAGATTTTTTCTCTGTCAGAACTTAATTTTTGGAAAGACGGTAGGGATGCATACGACCTAATTAATGCTTTAATGGATTATCCAAAAGCAAAAACACATCCGGCATTTCAAGTTATTACCCGCGTTAATCTGGCAGAGGGATCTGGAAAAGGGGGCTTTGGGATTAAATTTATTGGCACTGAAGGAGTAATTGATATAGGCTGGAATGAATTTAAGGTAAGAACAATTAAAAGGAATGGGGCACCCGGCTACGGTGGATACGACTCATTTGACAGTTTTTCTGCCAAGCAGAAAGAAGAATTTAGAAAATGGTATGACGACAAGTATGGCAAAGCCGAAACAGGTTTTACTATAAACAAAGAAACAAGTTTTGAACCTACTAAAGGCTATGATGACCGATTAGATCACATGATAGTTTTTTTTAATGCCATTAGAACTGGTAGTAAAATTGTGGAAGACGCTAGTTTTGGTCTTAGAGCCGCTGCCCCTTCAATTGCATGTAATTTGAGTGCCGAAAGAAAGGCTGCAGTGCTTTGGGATCCTGAAAAAATGGTTTTGAAA